>CANFNE010000093.1 GCA_947448105.1 Burkholderiales bacterium | reverse complement strand
GGGTGGGGGGATGGGGGGCGTTCACCGGGGGATTATCCCAGCCAAGGGGTGGCACCTGTTTCACCTTGCCTACCGGACTTTTGTCAAAGCTCCCCCTCGGAGTACCCGGATTCCCGTTGATGGCGAACGCGTGCCACTAGCACCAGATCGCGAGCCTGGTCGAATTCGTAGCGCGCTAAATAGCCGCTGCGCCTGCGCGAAATAATGAGTTCGCGCAGTCCCCCCTCCACCGGCCTTCCGATGCCGGGCTGGTGCGTCAACACGTTCAAGGCGTCCAGGGTGAAATCCAACAAGCCACCGACCATCGGATCGTCAGACTCAGCCAGAAACTCGTCCAGCCGAAGCAGATCTTCAAATGCGGTCTGGCTCAGGAATACACGCGCCACGGCTTTTAACCCAAAGGCGTCGGCGACAGATCTTGCGGCTTGGTTTGCACGCCTTTGCGGTGTCTGGACAATTCAGCAAAATAGGTGCGGACGTCACCCAGTTCGTGACCCAATCCGCTGGCTTTCATGCCGTCCAACGCGGTTTGTGCGTCCTGCACAAACGCCTGACGCAGCCGGGTGCGGTGCACCGAGTCGGCCAGGGCTTGCACCATGAATGCATGCAGGCTGATGCCCGCATCCTGGGCGTTGATTTCAAGCTGCGTTTTGAGCGCTGCGGGCAATTTCAAGCTGGTGGGGCTGCTTGCGAGGCTGGTGGTGGCCATGGATTGCTCCCATTCGTAAGGTAGTCAAAAGTCGCTACCTTTGAAATTTAACACAGCGCCATGGTATGCAGGGTCCGCGCTCAGGCACTGCCGCGGTCACTCGGCCAGAGGCGGCGTCCCCACCTTCGGTACATTAGCGGCTAGTTAAAACCGCGCTCAACAGCCCCAGCACCACCCATGACCTCCGTCTTCAATTTCACCTTCGTACCCTGGTTTCGCTCGGTGGCGCCCTATATCCACAAGTTTCGCAACCAGACTTTTGTGGTCGGCATTGCGGGCGAGGCGGTGGCGGCGGGCAAGTTGCCGCATCTGGCGCAAGACCTGGCCATGATCCAGAGCATGGGCGTCAAAATTGTGCTGGTGCACGGTTTTCGGCCCCAGGTGAACGAGCAATTGCAGGCCAAGGGCCATGTGCCCCGCTATTCGCACGGCATCCGCATTACCGACGAAGTGGCGCTGGACTGCGCGCAAGAGGCCGCCGGCCAGCTGCGCTACGAGATTGAGGCCGCCTTTAGCCAGGGCCTGCCCAACACGCCCATGGCCGACTCGACGGTGCGGGTAATTTCGGGCAACTTTATTACCGCGCGGCCCGTGGGCATTGTGGACGGGGTGGATTTTCAGCATTCGGGCGTGGTGCGCAAGGTGGACACGGCAGGCATCAGCAAGGTGCTGGACATGGGCGCGCTGTTGCTGCTGTCGCCCTTTGGCTTTTCACCCACCGGCGAGGCCTTTAACCTGACTATGGAAGAAGTCGCCACCTCGGTGGCCACCGCCTTGCAGGCCGACAAACTGATTTTTCTGACCGAAATCCCGGGCCTGCGCATGCGCCCCGAAGAACCGGCGGGTGAAGACAACCCCATCGACACCGAGCTGCCCCTGGCCGCCGCAGAGGCGCTACTCGCCGAACTGCCCCCGGCCAACCACCCCACGGACGTGGGTTTTTATTTGCAGCACTGCGTGCGCGCCTGCAAATCGGGCGTGGAGCGCAGCCACATCATTCCCTATGCGGTGGACGGCGCGATTTTGTTAGAGGTCTATGTGCACGACGGCATAGGCACCATGATCGTGGACGAAAAGCTCGAAGAACTTCGCGAAGCGACCGAGGACGATGTGGGCGGCATCCTCAAGCTCATAGAGCCTTTTGAGCAAGACGGCACCCTGGTCAAGCGCAGCCGCACCGAGATTGAGCGCGATGCGGGCTACTACACCGTGATTGAGCACGACGGCGTGATCTTCGCCTGCGCCGCGCTCTATGCCTATCCGGAGGCCAAAACGGCAGAAATGGCGGCGCTCACCGTGTCGCCCGAAGTACAAGGCCAAGGCGACGGCGAGCGCGTGCTCAAGCGCATCGAACATCGCGCCAAGGCGGCCGGGTTGGACAGCATTTTTGTGCTCACCACCCGCACCACCCACTGGTTTTTGAAGCGCGGCTTTGTGCTGGTAGACCCTGACTGGCTGCCCGACGCCCGCAAGCGCAAGTACAACTGGGACCGCAAAAGCCAGGTGCTGGTGAAGAAGCTTTCGGCGTAACGCCGCTCGGCAAAGAATGAGCGGTTCAGCGCCGCAAGGTGCCCAGCGCCAGCAGCAGTGAGGTCAGCGCAATCGCGCAAAAGCACAGGAAGGACCAATTGGCGATTGAGCCACCCAAAAAGGTCCAGTCCACCACCGAGCAGTCACCGCTGCCCTTAAAAATCATGGGCACCACGCGCTGCAGGGGAAAGTTTTCGATCATGCCGTAGAGGTCGCGCCCGCAGCTCAGCACCTCGGGCGGGTACCACTGCAACCAGCTTTGGCGTGCGGCGACAAAAGCGCCCAGGCCCGAGACCAGCACCAGCATCACGCTTGACGCCAGCAAGCTGGCCCGGCCGCTGCGGGTCGCTGCAAAGCCGGCTACCAGCGCCACCAGCACCATGGCGTAACGCTGCACGATGCACATCGGGCAGGGCTCCAGCCCCACCACATGCTGCAAATACAGACCAAAAGCCAGCAGCACCAGACAGCCCAGGCTGATCAAGGCAAAGAAACGGCGTGGATGGTGGCCCACGCAATAGAAATAAGAGTTCACGCAAGATTCCTGATGGCTTGGCACAAACGCCCTGGTCCATTATCCCGCTATGGGCACGGCGCTGCTTGATCCCTCCTAGCGCCGGGGCATGCTTCAAAGCGAATAAGATCCACCCTCGTTTTTCACCGTATTTTTCCTTACCAAGGCACCCCATGGCACGCACTGTTCATTGCATCAAACTCGGCACAGAGGCCGAAGGGCTCGACTTTCCGCCCTACCCGGGCGATCTGGGCAAGCGCATCTGGGAAGGCGTGAGCAAGGAAGCCTGGGCCGCGTGGCTCAAGCACCAAACCATGCTGGTCAATGAAAACCGCCTGAACCTGGCCGACGCGCGCGCGCGCCAGTACCTGGCACGCCAAATGGAAAACCACTTCTTTGGTGGCGGCGCCGACGCGGCGCAAGGCTACGTGCCCCCCTCTGCCTGAGTTTTCTGCCCACCCCCGCCTTACCGCTGGACGCCCGCACCGCTGTAGCGCAAGCGTGCACGGTGCTGGACACCGATTTTGGTGACGGTGGCCGGTTTTTGGCGGTCTGGCGCCAGTGGCACAACACGCCGGGCCACGGGCCTGTGCTGCACTTCGTGGGCCTGCTTCCTGCGGGCAAGCCCCTAACACCGCAGCCCGTTGACGCACAGGCGCAGGAATTGGCCCGCGCGCTGCGCCAGATGGACGCATGCGAGGGCTTTCATCGCCTGCTGCTGGGCCACGGACAGGTTTCGCTCACCCTGTGCTGGGGCGACACGTCCAGCGCCCTGGCCCAGCAAAGCATGCAGGCCGACCTCGTTTACCTCCACGCCCTTTCGACTGCGGCCCCGCCCCTCGCAGCCGTGGCCAAGTGCTGCAAACGCGGCACGCAGCTGCACTTGACAAGGACCTCTCCTGCGCCCGGTGCCGACGAAACCCAGGCGCTCAAGCGCTTGGGCTTTCACCCCGGCGCGGCAGATGCCTGGGTTTTTGACCCCGCCTGGCCTGTGCAGCGCAGCCGCCAGGCGCCGCGGGGCGCTTGGACGCAGACCCAGCGCTGCACCATCATCGGCGCAGGCATCAGCGGCGCTGCGGTGGCCCGCGCGCTGGCCCTGCGCGGTTGGCAAGTGCAGGTGCTCGATGCACAGACCGGTCCTGCGGCGGGCGCTTCGGGTTTGCCCGCCGGGCTGGTCAGCCCGCTGCGTAGCGCGGACAACGGGCCCGTGTCACAACTCACGCGCAGCGGCTGCGCCCTGGCGCGCCAGCACGCCCAAGCCCTGCTCCTGCGGGGCCAAGACTGGGAGTCCAGTGGCGCATGGCTCAGACGCCCTGCCGCCACCGACGTGCAAGATGCCCCCCCGGCGCAGTGGCTGCCCGAGGCCTTGTGGCTCAAACCGTCAAACCTGGTGCGCGCCTGGCTGGCAACGGCGGGCGTGACATTTACAGGCAATACGCGGGTGCACCGGCTGGAGCGCCAAGGCCAAGACTGGGTTTGCCTGGACGAGGGCGGACAAGAACTCGCCCGCAGCGCCCTTCTGGTCATCGCCAACGCCTTGGATGCAGCGCGTCTGCTCGCACCTGCGGGTGGCGCGACTGACACAACTTTGGCCACCTCTGCGCCCAGGGCGCCGCTCCAACAGGCATCCAAGTCGCCGCGCCATCTACCGCCTGAAACCACACCCGCCCTGACCCAGGCGCTGGCGGGTCTGCACCCCATGTACGGTGGCGTCAGCATCGGGTGCTGCGCAGGTCTGGCAAATTTGCCCGCCCATCCAGTGCAAGGGCGTGGCAATTTTTTGCCTTCCGTGCCGCTGACCCAGCACCCAGACCAGCGCCAACATTGGCTGGCCGGCGCCAGCTTCGATCCGCAGCCTGGCACCGCCACTCAAACCCTGCACCAGGCCAACCGCGAACGGCTGGCCCAGCACCTGCCCGAGGTGGCAGCCGCGCTGGCGCCGCAGTTTGACGCCGCCCAGGTGCAGCTCTGGCGCGGCCAGCGCTGTGTGTCGCACGACCGGCTGCCGCTGGTCGGTGCTGTGCAAGCCGCTCCAGACGCCAGCCTGTGGATCAGCGCTGCCATGGGCGCACGCGGGCTGTCGTTGGCCGCGCTGTGCGCGGAATTGCTGGCTGCGCGCATCCATGGCGAGCCGCTGCCCGTGCCCGCGCGCCTGGCCAAACTGCTGGACGCCCAGCGCCTGCAGCGCCAGCGCGCCCAAGACCCTGCGCCCCATGGACAACCTGCATCTGCGGCGCGCTAAAGCGCGAGAGATGGAGCGGCGTACCATGCCTGACCAGCGGCTTTATCAATGACAAACCCAAAGGACACATCCATGGTGCTCGTAGCCGGTTCGGCCAATTTGGACTTTGTGGTGCGCGCGCCGCACATTCCGGCGCCCGGCGAAACCGTGCTCGGTAGCGCTTTTCAGACCTTTGCCGGAGGCAAGGGTGCCAACCAAGCGGTGGCATGCGCCCGCGCCGCAGGCGTGGCCACGCACATGCTGCTAGCCCTGGGCGACGACGCTTTTGCACCACCCATTGAGGCGTCCTTGCAAGGCGCAGGCGTGGTTCTGCACACGGTGCGCCCCAGTGGCGTGGCCACCGGCAGCGCCTTTGTCTGCGTAGACGACCAGGCCGAAAACGCCATTACCGTGGCACCCGGCGCCAACGCCTGCCTGACTGCTGCACACCTGCCGCCACTATCGGGCTACAGCCACTTACTGATGCAACTCGAAATTCCGCTTGCGTCCGTCACCGCCTATGCGCTGGCCGCGCAGGCCGCAGGCGTGCAAGTGGTGCTCAATGCCGCACCCGCCCAGCCCCTGCTCCCCGCTCTGCTAGCGACCGTGGACGTGCTGGTGGTCAACGAAGGCGAGTTGCGCGCCCTGGTCGGCATGCAAGGCAGTATTGCGGACGGTCTGGCGCATCTGCCCTGCCCGTCTGTGGTGGTCACCCTGGGCGCGCGGGGCTGCGTGGCGCGTGTGGGAAGTACTTTCTATGCGCAAACCGGCTTTGACGTGCTGGCGGTGGACACCACCGGCGCGGGCGACACCTTTTGTGGCGCTCTGGTAGCAGCGCTGTCCCAAAAAACACCCATGGCCCACGCCCTGCACCAGGCCAGTGCCGCAGCGGCCCTGGCCTGCACGCGCATGGGCGCGCAAAGCAGCATTCCTACGGCCAGGGCGCTTGCCGAATTTTTGGCCCAGACGCTGCTACCGCATGGGCCCGCACGCATGGAAGCGCTGCGCCAGTATGCAGGCCTGGCCTAATTCCCATACCGCTTACACCACCAGACCCAAGCCATGACCCCTGCTGTGCCCCACCGCGTGATTTACGACACCGATCCCGGCGTGGACGACGCCATGGCCTTGTACTACGCCCTGGCCCATCCCGACATCGACGTGGTGGGCGTGACCACGACCTTTGGCAATGTGACCGTGGCGCAAGCGGCGCGCAACGCCTTGTATTTGCTTGCGATTGCCGGACGAAGCCGGGTGCCGGTAACGCAAGGCGTGGCAGCGCCGCTGGTCAAGGTGGGCGAGGCGCCGCCCGACCACATCCACGGCGCCGACGGCTTAGGCAATCTGCCGCAGCGCGTGGCCACAGACAACCGGCTGGATGCGCGCAACTCGGCGCAGTTCATCGTGGACATGGCGCGCCGGCATCCCGGTGAAATCACCGTGGTGGCGGTAGGCCCCCTGGGCAACCTGGCGCTGGCGCTGGCGCTTGAGCCTGCCCTGCCCCGCCTGCTGCGCAAGGTGGTGGTGATGGGCGGCGCGGTGCTGGAGCCAGGCAATGTATCGCCCGTGGCCGAGGCCAATATCTGGAACGACCCGCATGCCGCCGACCTCGTTTTCACCGCCGGGTTCGACCTGACCATGGTGGGCCTGGACGTGACGCACCAGGTAATCCTGCCGGTGCGCCTGTTTGCGCAGATCGCCCAGCACCACCAGCACCTGGCCACCGACACCTTGCACCACGCCGTCGCCTTTTATGCCAATTTTTACAGCGGCCTGTACCCGCATGTGGCGCAGATCTATGGCTGCTTTGGCCACGATGTGCTGGCCTTTGTGGCGCTCACCAACCCCGAGCTGTTTGGCAGCGAAACCGGCCGGGTGCGCGTGGCAGTCGACGGCCTGGCGCAAGGACAGACCATGCTGCGGCGCAAAGACATCGCCTACCCGCAAAGCGGCTGGGGGCCCGGGTTGCCCGACACCCGCGTCTGCACGCAGGTGCAAGCGCAGGCCTGCAAAGACCTGATCGAGCGCACCTTGTTGTCACGCTGGCTGGACGTCTGAACATGCCGCTGCCCATCATCGACTTTGCCGCGCCCGACGCGCCACAGGCCTTTTGCGCCAGCCTGCACAAAACGGGTTTTGCGGTCCTGCGCAATCACCCCCTGCCGCAAACGCTGGTCGAGGGCGTTTACGCCGAATGGCGCGCTTTTTTTGACACCCCGGCCAAACACGGCTATGCCTTTGACCCCAGCACGGGCGAGGGCTATTTCTCCGCCACCGTGTCCGAAACCGCCAAAGGCCAGAAGCAGCGCGATCTGAAAGAGTTTTTCCACGTCTTTCCGTGGGGTCGCTACCCTGCCGAAGTGTCGGTCGCAGCGCGCGACTACTACGCACGGGCCAGCGCCGTGGCCGCTACGCTCTTGGGCTGGGTGCAGGCGCACACGCCGCCCGAGGTGCTGGCGCGCTTTTCCATGCCCTTGCCGCAGATGCTGGACGGCAGCGACCACACTCTGTTGCGTGTGCTGCATTACCCGCCCTTGCTTGGCGACGAGACGCCCCAAGCGGTGCGCGCCGCCGCCCACACCGACATCAATCTGCTCACCCTGCTGCCCGCCGCCACCGAACCAGGCCTGCAAATTCAAGCCCAAGACGGCCGCTGGATCGATGTGCCCTGCGACTTCGGCCTCTTGATCGTCAATATTGGCGACATGCTGCAAGAGGCCTCAGGCACCTATTACCCCTCCACCGTGCACCGCGTGCTCAACCCGCAAGGCGCCGACCGCGCCAAAAGCCGCATTTCCCTGCCCCTGTTTTTGCACCCCCGCCGGGACGTGGTGCTGTCGAAACGCTACACCGTAGGCAGCTACTTTGACGAGCGCATGCGGGAGCTGCGCTCGCTCGACGCCTAAGCCGCAGGCACCAAAGCCGCTCGCCACGGCGCAAGCGGCAAGCGGCAAGCGGCAAGCGCACAGTAGACAACAAGCGCACTCCAACTGCACGTATTCCGAATAAAGAAATAGCAAAAATGTAGTTTTCAATATAAGCGCGTGCACCTACATTCGACACCTCATTGATGGGAATGGCACACGCGCAAGCGCGGCCTGGCCCAAAGCCTCTATTGAATATTTCCTCGCATGTACCAATACACCGACTTCGACCGCCAGTTTGTCCACGCCCGCGCCGCGCAGTACCGCGACCAGCTCAGCCGCAACCAGGCCGGCACCTTGGGCGACGACGAGTTTCGGCCCCTGCGCCTGCAAAACGGCTGGTATGTGCAGCGCTACGCGCCCATGCTGCGCGTGGCCGTGCCCTATGGCGAACTCAACAGCGCGCAACTGCGGGTGTTGGCCCGTATCGCGCGTGAATTTGACCGTCCTGATGAAGCCCTGTTTCACTCGGCACAAACCAAACAAGACGCGATTGGTGGCATTCCCGCACCGGCCCTGAGCTACGGCTATGCCCACTTCACCACGCGTCAAAACCTGCAATACAACTGGATTCCCCTGGAGAAAAGTGCCGATGTGATGGACCTGTTGGCCTCGGTGAACATGCACGGCATTCAAACCAGTGGCAATTGCATTCGCAACATCACCGCCGATGAACGCGCGGGTGTGGCGGTGGATGAAATCGTCGACCCGCGTGCCTTTGCTGAAATCTTGCGCCAGTGGAGCACCTTGCACCCCGAGTTCGCATTTTTGCCGCGCAAATTCAAAATTGCTATCAGCGGCGCTGAAGAAGACCGCGCCGCCACGGCCTGGCACGACGTGGGTTTGAAAGTGCACCGCAACGCCGCAGGTGACGTGGGCTTTCGCGTCATGGTGGGGGGCGGCATGGGTCGCACACCCATCATCGGCACCGTCATCCGAGAGTTTTTGCCTTGGCACCAGATCATCAATTACTTGGAAGCCGTGATTCGGGTCTACAACCTGTTTGGTCGCCGTGACAACAAGTACAAAGCC
>CANFNE010000092.1 GCA_947448105.1 Burkholderiales bacterium | reverse complement strand
GCCCGGTGATCGGCCAGATCTGGATTGGCGTGCTGCCCAACGAACACACCAACGTCATCGGCCTGAGCAAGTACGCCCGCCTGGCCGAGTGGGTGATGGGCCGGCCCCAGATTCAGGAAGAAGCCGTGGTGCAACTGGCCGACCTGATCCAGGAAAAAACCCAGCCCGACGGCTTGGCCATCGTCATGGAGGCCAGCCACTACTGCATGTCGTGGCGCGGCGTGAAAGACATGGACAGCAAGATGATCAACTCCGTGATGCGCGGCGTGTTCCTCAAAGACCCCAATTTGCGCCGTGAATTTTTGGCGCTCCTTCCCAAGAAAGGCTGACCCATGCTCGTACGTTTGCTCTATGCCAGCCGCGCCGTGGACCCCGCCGCGGTGGCGATCGATGAAATCCTGGCCAAATCGCGCCAGGGCAACCCCAGCTCGGGCATCACCGGCATCTTGTGTTACGGCGGCGGCATCTTTTTGCAGGCTATTGAGGGTGGCCGCCTGGCGGTCAGCGAACTCTACGGCCACATCCAGCGTGACGCGCGCCACAAGGACGTGGTCCTGTTGCACTACGAAGAAATCTCGGAGCGGCGCTTTAGCGGCTGGACCATGGGCCAGGTCAATATGTCCAAGATCAACGCCAGCATTTTGCTGAAATACGCCGAAAAACCCGAGCTTGACCCCTACAGCGTCTCGGGCAAGGTGTCGCTGGCGTTGCTCGAAGAGCTGATGGCTACGGCCTCCATCATCGGGCGCGCCTAAATTTCCACGGGCGTTACAAGGGCCGCGCCGCCCGGCCCGGCCCCGCTGCTGGGCTGCGATTTCTCCAGTGCCCCGAGCCGGCGCAAGCAAATCATGCTGGCCTGGGGCCATTGCGACGGACAGCGTCTGCGCCTGGCGCAGTTGCAAGGCGCCAGCACCTTGCCTGACTTTCTCGCTGCCTTGCAAGCCGCGCCCCACTGGGTGGGAGGCTTTGACTTGCCTTTTGGCTTGCCGCGCGAACTGGTGCAGACCTTGGACTGGCCGCTGGACTGGCAGGCGTGCATCGCCCACTACGCCGCGCTTTCGCGCGCCGACATCCGCGCGCAATTTGCGGCTTTTTGCAACGCGCGCCCGGTGGGCGGCAAGTTTGCCCACCGCGCGACTGATATTCCGGCGGGGTCCAGCCCATCCATGAAGTGGGTCAATCCACCCGTGGCTTACATGCTGCATGCGGGTGTGCCGCTGATCCAGGCCGCAGGCGCGCACTTCCCGGGCCTGCAGGCGGCGCAGCCGAACGCCCCGCGCGTGGCGCTGGAAGCCTATCCGGGCATGCTGGCGCGCGAGATATTGGGTGCGCGCAGCTACAAAAGCGACGACCGCGCCAAACAAACCCCCGAGCGCCTGATTGCCCGCAAAGACCTGGTCAACGCCCTGGAGTTAGGCCAGTCGCGCTGGCAACTGCGCCTGCAGTTGAGCCACGCCCAGCGTGACGCGCTGGTGGCGGATGCCTCGGGCGACACCTTGGACGCTGTTCTGTGCCTGGTGCAAGCGGCCTGGGCCCAACTGCGCCACCGCCACGGGGACCCGCTCTTCGGTTTGCCCGCAGACACCGACCCGCTTGAGGGTTGGATTGTGGGTGCCTGAGGGGTGTATAACCCGTCCCGATTCATCGTGTACCAAACACACCTTCAGCCAGCGCCCCGCGGGGCGCGTTAACACCAAGGAACCCCCCATGGGCGCGCAGTGGAAAGCAAAAGGCAAGGAACTTGCCGCAAACGCAAAAGGCCGGGCTTTCGGCAAATTGGCCAAAGACATCATGCTGGCCGCCCGCAACGGCGCCGATCCGGCGTCCAATGCGCGCCTGCGCCTGGTGGTCGAACAGGCCCGCAAAATCTCCATGCCCAAGGACACGCTGGACCGCGCCATCAAAAAAGGCGCGGGCCTGACCGGCGAGTCGGTGAGCTTCGAGCATGTGATTTACGAGGGCTTTGCGCCCCACCAGGTGCCGCTGATGGTCGAATGCCTGACCGACAACGTCAACCGCACCGCGCCCGAGATGCGCGTGTTGTTTCGCAAGGGGCAGTTGGGTACGTCTGGCTCAGTGGCCTGGGACTTTGACCACGTGGGCATGATTGAGGCCGAAGCCGCCGTCAAAGGCGCTGACGCCGAAGTCGCCGCCATTGAGGCCGGCGCCCAGGACTTCGAGCCCGCCGACGAGGCCGGCGTATGCGTGTTCGTGACCGACCCCGCCGACCTGGACCTGGTCAGCCGCGCCTTGCCCGCCCAAGGGTTTACCGTGCTGTCGGCCAAACTGGGCTACAAGCCCAAGAACCCGGTCAACCCCGCCAACCTGAGCGCCGAGCACCTGGAAGAAGTGGAGGCGTTTTTGGCCGCCATTGACGCCAATGACGATGTGCAAAACGTTTATGTGGGCCTGGCAGGCTGAGTTTTACGCCTTTACCAGTGACATACCTGGCTCCTGCATAATCTGCGGCGCCCCTTTTGAAGTTGAACCCCCACCATGTCCCTGACCTCCCTGCGCCTCACAATTACCGCTCTTTTTCTGGCCGCGTTCCTGGCCGCCTGCGGTGGCGGAAGCGGCAGCTCCGCGCCACCACCCACGGGTGGCATCACGGCCACGGCGGGCGACGGCCAGGTCACCATCACCTGGACGGCGGATGCGAATGTGGACTATTGGTTGATGTACGCGGCCACGGCTTCGGCCATTGACATGAAAAACCCGCCAGGCAACCATGCCTGGATCACGAGCGGCGTGACTTCGCCCCTGGTGATCACGGGCTTGACCAATGGTGTGACTTACTCCTTCGCCATGGACGGCCGTATCAGCGGCGGACCCGGCGGTGCGCAGACGCCTTCGGTGTCTGCGACACCCGTTGCGGCGCAATAAGAGCGCACTGCGCCCACATCAGCGCCCGACGGAAGGCTGCCCACACACTTCGCATGCTGCCTTGCGCCCCATGCGCACCTGCGTCCACTCCATGCTGCGGCCGTCGAGCATCAAGAGGCGCCCGGCCAGGGCTTGGCCGACGCCCGCGATGAGCTTGAGCGCCTCGGCCGCTTGCATGGCGCCAATGATGCCCACCAAGGGCGCAAACACCCCCATGGTTGCGCAGCGCGCCTCTTCGGGCACCACGCTGGGCGAAAACACGCAGGCGTAGCAGGGCGAGGCCGCGTCGCGCGGGTCATACACCGTAATCTGGCCGTCCATCTGGATCGCCGAACCCGACACCAGCGGCTTGCTGTGGCGCACGCAAGCGGCGTTGACCGCCTGGCGGGTGGCGAAGTTGTCGCAGCAGTCGAGCACCACGTCGGCGCCGACCACCAAGCTCTCAAGCAGTGCGGCGTCGGCGCGCACGGGCAGGGCGCTTACTCGTGTATGGGGGTTGAGCGCCTGCAGCGTTGCCTGGGCGGATTCGACCTTGGGCGTGCCTATGCGGTCGGTGGTGTGGGCGATCTGGCGTTGCAGGTTGGTCAGGTCCACCGTGTCGTGGTCGACCAGGGTGATGTGGCCCACGCCCGCGCAGGCCAGGTACATGGCTGCGGGCGACCCCAGGCCACCCGCGCCAATCACCAGCGCGTGGCTTTGCAAAAAGCGGGTTTGGCCTTCAAAGCCAATGTCGTCGAGCAGGATATGGCGCGAATAGCGCAGCAACTCCTCGTCTTGCAAACTGCGCTCATTCATACAAGGCGCCCGTTCCTACACCGCGCCGCTGCACGTCGCACTCAGTCTTCTTTGACTTCGGCCTTGCGCTCAGTCAGCGTCTTGCTGACCTTGACCGGCTGGCCCTTGAGATGCTTGATCGCCTGGGCCAACTGGAAGTCCTTGTCGCTGCCAAATTCGGGGGCTTTGCGGTCGGCCACTGGCTTGCGCGACTCTTCTTCCAGGCGTTTGAGTGCTTCTTCGCGCGCTTTTTCGCGGGCTTCGTCCTTTACCTCAGCGCCTTGGCCGCTGGCCAGGTGTTTTTCGAGGTCGGCCTCACGGGTGCGCAGGGCGGCGTAGGGGCTGCCTTCTTCGGTGTCGTCCACCATCACATTGGGCACGATGCCTTTGGCCTGGATGGACTTGCCGCTGGGCGTGTAGTAGCGCGAGGTAGTGATTTTCAGGCCGGTGTCCGCGCCCAGGGGGCGGAAGGTTTGGACCGAACCCTTGCCAAACGTCTGGCTGCCCATGATGGTGGCGCGCTGGTGGTCTTGCAGGGCGCCCGCCACGATTTCGCTGGCAGACGCCGAGCCTTCGTTGACCAGCACGACCAGGTCTACTTTTTTCAAGCCGGCCGGCAGGTTTTTAAGCGGGTCCAGACCGGCGCGGCCCTGGTAGTCGGCCGCTGCCGCGCGCAAGGTCTGTTTGCTGTCGGCGGTTTGGCCATTGGTGGAGACCACGGTCACGTTCTCAGGCAAAAAGGCAGCTGATATGGCCACGGCCGCATTCAGCAAGCCGCCCGGGTCGTTGCGCAAGTCCAGCACCAGGCCCTTGATTTTTGGGTCTTGCTTGTAGATCTCGTTGACCTTTTTGACGAAGTCTTCCACCGTGCGTTCCTGGAACTGGCTTACCCGCACCCAGCCATAGCCGGGTTCAATGAGTTTGCCGCGCACCGATTGCTGCTTGATTTCTTCGCGGATGATGGTCACCGGGAAGGTGCGGTTCTCGTCCTTGCGGTAAATCGTCAGGATCACCTTGGTGGCTGGTTCACCGCGCATGCGTTTCACGGCCTCGTTCAGGCTCAGGCCCTTGACGGCGGTTTCGTCGATCTTGGTAATCAGGTCGTTGGTCTTGACGCCTGCGCGAAAGGCGGGCGAGCCCTCAATCGGGGTGATGACCTTGACCAGCCCGTCTTCCTGGGTGATTTCGATGCCAACCCCTACAAATTTACCCGCCGTGCCTTCGCGGAACTCTTTGAACGACTTCTTGTCAAAGTACACCGAATGCGGGTCCAGGCTGGAGACCATGCCTGAGATGGCGTCGGTGATGAGCTTTTTCTCATCCACCGGCTCCACATAGTCGCTCTTGATCAGGCCAAACACGGTGGAGAGCTGTTGCAGCTCTTCGAGCGGCATGGGCGCAAGCGTGCCGCGTGCCACCGTTTGCAGGGACACGGTGCTTAAAGCACCGGCGACCACGCCCAGTGAAATCCAAGCGGCAATTTTCAGTTTTTGACCCATACTTTTTCCGTTCATACGCCGCTTAGCAAGCGGCTTTAGGCGACTTTCCCTTGCGCGGCAACCGCCTGTGCGGCGCGCGCTGCAGCCTCTGCGTCGCCCAGATAGTAGTGCGCAATGGGTTTAAGGTTGGCGTCAAGCTCATAAACCAGCGGAATGCCATTGGGTATGTTCACGCCCACAATGGCGTCGTCCGAAATGCCGTCGAGGTATTTGACCAGCGCGCGGATGGAGTTGCCGTGGGCCGCTACCAGCAGGCGCTTGCCTGCACGCAGGCCGGGCGCCAGGGCCTCGTTCCAGAAAGGCATGACCCGCTCCACCGTGTCTTTGAGGCACTCGGTCAGCGGCACCTGGCCGGGTTGCAACTTGGCGTAACGCACGTCAGCGCGTTCGCAGCGGGAGTCGCTCACTTCCAGCGTGGGCGGCGGCGTGTCGTAGCTGCGCCGCCAGGCCAGCACCTGCGCGTCGCCGTATTGCTTGGCCAGCTCGGCTTTGTTGAGGCCTTGCAGGGCGCCATAGTGGCGCTCGTTGAGGCGCCAGGAATGCACTACCGGCAGCCAGGTGCGGTCCATGGCGTCCAGGCAGTGCCACAGCGTATGGGTGGCGCGCTTGAGCACGCTGGTGTAGGTGACATCGAACTCGTAGCCCGCGTTTTTGAGTAAATGGCCCGCAGTTTTGGCCTGCTCCACGCCCAGGGGCGTGAGGTCTACGTCGGTCCAGCCGGTAAAGCGGTTTTCAAGGTTCCAGGTGGATTCGCCGTGGCGGAGCAAAACAAGTTTGTACATGCGCAAAAAATGGAAGGAAGGAAATAGGGCTGCAAAGGCGGGGCAAATCAGCGCCGACCCTCGGGGGCATAGCGCTGCATTCTAAAATGCACAGGCTTAGCCATTGAAACTGACAAGGAACCTTAGTGAAATTTATTATTGATAACTGGATGCTGATCGCGTTGGCCGTGGTCTCTGGCGCACTTTTGCTCGCGCCCGTCCTGCAAGGTGCGGTTGCCACGGGCCTGGGCGCCAATGACGCCGTGCAATTGATCAACCGCGAAAAAGCCGTGGTGATTGACGTCTGCGAACCGGCCGAATTTGCCGCTGGCCACGTGGTGGGGGCCAAAAACATCCCCCTGGGCGACTTGCAGGCCAAACTGGCCGGCGCGGTAAAGAACAAGAAGTTGCCGCTGATTTTGGTTTGCCAGTCCGGCGCGCGCTCTGCGCGTGCCGTGGCCACGGCCACAGCACTGGGTTTTGAGCAAGTGCACTCGCTCGGCGGTGGCCTGGGCGCCTGGAAGGCCGCCAATTTGCCGGTCGAAAAATCCTGATAGCCCGGCACACGCCGTATTTCCGTTTACCCCAAGAAAAGATCCGCTATGCAAGCCGTCAAGATGTACACCACCGCCGTCTGCCCTTACTGCGTGCAGGCCAAACGCCTGCTCAAGTCCAAGGGCGTTGAGCAGATTGAAGAAATCCGTATCGACACCAACCCGCAAGAGCGCGCCACCATGATGGAAATCACCGGCCGACGTACCGTGCCGCAGATTTTTGTGGGCAGCACCCATGTCGGCGGTTGCGACGACCTGGTGGCGCTCGACAGCCAGGGCGGCCTGGTGCCGCTGTTGATGGCGGCCTGAGCCCGGCCAAGCGTGCGGCAGTTCGCTTCGCCCCTTTTGACACTGACATAATTCGGGCCGCGGCGCACCGTGCGCCGCATTAGCAGTCCTTTCCCAGCCCACCGCACGATGCGCAGGTGGGCTTTGTTTTCACCCGAAAGAATTCACCATGGCAGACCAAGAACCCGTATTCCAGATCCAACGCGTGTACCTCAAAGAAGCGTCCCTGGAGCAGCCCAATTCCCCCGCCATCCTGCTCGAGCAAGAGCAGCCGTCGGTGGACATCCAGTTGGGCGTGGAAGCCAACCCGGTGGCCGAGGGTATTTTTGAAGTGTGCGTGACAGCCACGGTGCAAACCAAGATCCAGGACAAGACCGTGTTTTTGGTCGAAGTCAAACAAGCCGGCATTTTTGAGATCCGCAACCTGGCGCAAGAGCAAATGGGCCAGATCATGGGAATCGCTTGCCCGCAAATCGTGTACCCCTATTTGCGTGGCAACGTGGCCGACTTGATTCAGCGCGGCGGCTTTCCGCCCGTGCACTTGTCGGAAATCAACTTCCAAGCCATGTACGAACAGCAGCAAAACCAGGCCGCGCAAACCAGCGCTGGCTTGCCCCAGTAAGCGCTGCGCCCGCGTGGCACTCCACGCGGTGCATCACCGCCATCTGTCATGAAAATCGTGGTGCTCGGGGCCGGCGCATGGGGCACCGCGCTGGCCATTGGTGCGAGCCTCAACCCGCGTGGGCACCAGGTCAGTCTGTGGTCGCGCCAGTCTGAACACCAAAGCGCGTTGCAGACCCAGCGTGAAAACCAGCGCTACCTGCCCGGCTTTGCATTGCCCGCGTCGCTCGCCGTATTGCAGTGCGACGCCCGGGTGCTGCGTGCGCAACTCACGGAGCAAGACCTCGTCATTGTGGCCACGCCCATGGCTGGCTTGCGCGGCGTACTCAGCGCGATGGCCGATCTGGCCGTGCCGCTGGCCTGGCTGTGCAAAGGCTTTGAGCTGGCGCAGTCAGATGCGGCGCCCTGCCTGATGGGCCACGAAATCCAGGCGCTTGTCGCGCCGCACATGCAGGCTGGCGTTTTAAGCGGCCCCAGTTTTGCGCAAGAAGTGGCGCGTGGCCAGCCCACCGCATTGGTGGCCGCCAGCACGCACGCCGCAGTGCGTGAAGCGCTGGTGGGGGCTTTCCATAGCCCCTTGCTGCGCGTCTACGCCAGCGACGACGTGGTCGGTGTGGAAGTCGGCGGGGCCGTCAAGAACGTGCTGGCGATTGCCACCGGTTTGTGCGACGGCCTGAACCTGGGCCTCAACGCCCGCGCAGCACTGATCACCCGGGGCCTGACTGAGATGACCCGTCTGGGCATGGCCCTGGGCGCGCGCGCGGAGACCTTTATGGGCCTGAGCGGCCTGGGCGATCTGGTGCTCACCGCCACCGGCGACCTGTCGCGCAACCGGCGCGTGGGCCTGGCGCTGGCCCAGGGCAAAACCCTGGCGCAGGCGGTGGACGAACTCGGCCATGTGGCTGAGGGTGTCTATAGCGCACGCACCGTGGTTCAGCGCGCGCGCAGCCTGGGGTTGGAAATGCCGATTGCGCAGGCGGTGGTTGATTTGCTCGACGGTCGGCTGCGGCCGGAGCAGGCGGTGGCGGCGCTGATGGGGCGGGGGCCTGGGCAGGAGCTGTAGCTATTTTGGGCTTTTGCCGCTCTATCCCCGCAGGTTGCACTTACCCCCCCCTATCCCCCCAGCCCCCTTTCCACCCCCGCGGGGTGCAAAGGGGGAGCGATCAGCCACATTTGATTTTGTCGCCCCGGCTACGGATCTACTGGCGTGGGACCTGCGGCACAGTGTGCGCAATGCACCGATGTAAATAGCACCTAGCAATCCCGACAACGGCGTTAGCCGCCGTTGGTCCGGAAGTTCGCGGCGAGGCGCCGATCCAACGAAAACAGACAGCTCCCAGTGGTGCCGTAGCCCAAGCAATAAACCAAATGTGGCTGATCGCTCCCCCTTTCCTCACCGCAGGGGAGGAGAGGGGGCCGGGGGGTGAGGCGGGGAAAAAGAACCTGCAAATCCACAAAAAAATAAATTTTTCAAAAAATCAAAAGCGCAAAATGAAAATATTAAAAATATTCGTTGAAACGGTTTCTGATGCTTCGCCTCTTGCTGCTGTTGATCAGCTGCGCCCTAAGCACACCAGT
>CANFNE010000091.1 GCA_947448105.1 Burkholderiales bacterium | reverse complement strand
CGATTGGCGTCTTACCGCCCGGCGCAGACGCCAACGGCCGCGCCCACCATGCGCGCCAATATTCGATATCCAGCCCGCGCAACGGCGAGCGCCCTGGCTACAACAACCTGTCTCTCACGGTAAAGCGCGTGCTGGAAGACAGCCACGGCAAGCCGGTACGCGGCGTGGCGTCCAACTACCTGTGCGACTTGGCCGTGGGCGACACGGTGGACGTGATCGGCCCGTTTGGCAATTCTTTCTTGATGCCCAACCACCCGCGCTCCAAGATCGTGATGATTTGCACCGGCACCGGCAGCGCGCCTATGCGTGCGATGACAGAGTGGCGCAGGCGCCTGCGCGATGCCGCCATGCGCCGGCAAGACCGAAGCGCCGCCGGGCCGCTCCAAGGCGCTTCAGCCCCCCAGGGGGGCAGCGACCCGCGCAGCGGTGGAGCGTGGGGGCCTCAAGACCGAAGCGCCGCCGGGCCGCCCCAAGGCGCTTCAGCCCCCCAGGGGGGCAGCGACCCGCGCAGCGGTGGAGCGTGGGGGCCCAATGTGGACGGTGGACGACTCATGCTGTTCTTTGGTGCCCGCACGCAAGAAGAACTGCCTTATTTCGGCCCGCTGCAAAACCTGCCCAAAGACTTTATTGACAGCAACTTTGCCTTCTCGCGCGCCAGCGGCCAGCCCAAGCGCTATGTGCAAGACCTGATCCGCGAGCGCGCTGCCGACGTGGCGCCGCTGCTGGCCGACCCGGATTGTTTTTTCTACGTCTGCGGCCTCAAAAGCATGGAAGAAGGCGTAGTGCTGGCCCTGCGCGAAGTGGCGCACAACGCTGGCCTGGACTGGCCCAGCGTGGCCGCCGACCTGCAGCAACACGGCCGCTTGCACCTGGAAACCTATTGATGAACGCCCCCGCCGACCTGCCCAGCACTTTGCAAATCAGCCACCCGCGCCCCGGCGTGGCGCACATCACCATGGCGCGCCCCAGCGTGTTCAACGCCTTTGACGAGCTAATGATCGCCGAGCTCGACGCCGCGTTTGCCCAGGCCGCACACGACGAGCGCGTGCGCGTGATCGTGCTGGCAGGCGAAGGCCGGCACTTCAGTGCGGGCGCTGATTTGAAATGGATGCAGCGCTCGAGCACCGCCAGCCAAGAATGGAACCTGGCCGACGCGCGGCGCTTTGCCGCCATGTTGGCCCGCATCCAAAGCTGCCCCAAACCCACGGTGGCGCGCATCCAGGGCAGCGCCCTGGGCGGCGGCGTGGGCTTGTGCTGCGCTTGCGATATGGCGATTGCGGCTGACAACGCAGCGTTCTCGGTGAGTGAAGCGCGCTTTGGAATTCTGCCGGCCGTGATTTCGCCCTATTTGGTGGCAGCCGTGGGCAAGCGGCAAGCGCAGTTTTTGGCGCTGACCGCCACCCGCATTGGCGCGGCGCAAGCGCTGGCCATGGGCATGGTGCACGAACTGGCTGCGCCCGACCAACTCGACGCCGCCGTGGACGCGCGTGTGGCCGAACTGCTGGCCGCCGCCCCGGGCGCGCAGCGCGAGATCAAACAACTTTTCTCCCAACTCACCCCAGGCGCCATGGACGAAGCCACACGCGAACTCACCGCACAAACCATCAGCCGGGTGCGCGCCACCCCCGAGGCCCGTGCTGGCTTTGCCGCCTTCTTTGACAAACGCTCCGCCCCTTGGGCGCCTGCGCCATGAGCGGCCTGCAAAAGACCAGCGTGCTGGTGGTGGGCGCGGGCATCATGGGCGCGGGTATTGCGCAAGTGGCCGCGCAAGCCGGGCACGCGGTATGGCTGTACGACGTACGCGCGGGCGCAGCCCAAGGCGCGCTCGACAAGCTGCACGCCAGCCTGGGCGCCCTGGTGGCCAAGGGCAAGATGCAAGCCGACGATGTGGCGGGCCTGCTGGCACGCATTACGCCAGTGGCCAGTCTGCAAGACGCCGCCCGCAGCACGCTGGTGGTGGAAGCCATCCTGGAACAGGTCGAGGCCAAGCGGGCCTTGTGGCTGCAGTTGGAGGACATTGTGGGCGCCAACTGCGTGTTTGCCAGCAACACCTCGTCCATCTCGATTACGGCCATGGCCCAGGGCCTGCGCCACCCCGAGCGCCTGGTGGGCATGCACTTTTTCAACCCCGTGCCGCTGATGAAGCTGGTCGAAGTGGTCTCGGGCCTGCACACCGCGCCGCAGATTGCTGACTACGTATTTGCCCTGGCCCAAAGCTGGGGCAAGGTGGCGGTGCATGCGCGCTCCACGCCGGGCTTTATCGTCAACCGCATTGCGCGGCCCTATTACGCCGAAGCGCTGGCGCTGCTGCAAGAACAATGCACCCGCCCCGTGGTGCTGGACGCCTGCCTCAAAGCCATCGGCTTTCGCATGGGCCCGTGCGAGCTGATGGACCTGATCGGGCACGACACCAATTTTGCGGTGACGCAGTCGGTCTACCAGGCCAACTTTTTTGACAAGCGCTACGTGCCTTCGCTCTTGCAGCGCGAGCTGGTGGACGGCGGCCTGCTGGGGCGCAAGTCCGGGCGCGGCATGTACGACTACGCCGAAGGTGCGGACAAGCCGCAGTTGGCCGCAGCGCAAACCGTTGACGCGCCAACCAGCAGCGGCGTGCAACTGCACGGCAGTGGCGCGCGCATGGATGCGTGGGCCGCACACTTGACGGCAGCTGGTGTGGTCTTTAACCATGACCGCAACAGCGACTGGTGTGGTCTGACCACCTCCACGCTGCAACTGCGCCAGACCGATGGCCGCACCGCGTCCAGCCTGGGCGCGAACGTAGCGGTGTTTGACATGGCGTTCGCGCCCGAGGGCTCGCGCGTGCTGGCCTGGGCGCCTTCGGTGCGTGCCAGTGCCGCCTGCGCCACCGAGGCACAAGCCTGGCTCAGCGCGCTGGGCTACTGGCCGCAGCAAGTGGCCGACCAAAGCGCGCTGGTCGTGGCCCGCACCGTGGCCATGCTGATCAACGAGGCCGCCGACGCGGTGCAACAAGGCGTGTGCTCCATTGAGGGCGCCAACCAGGCCATGAAGCTGGGCGTGAACTACCCCGCCGGTCCCTTTGACTGGCTGGCCGCCTGGAGCGCCCAGGGCGTAATAGCCGTGCTAGAGGCGCTGGACGCCGAGTACCGGGGCGAGCGCTACCGTGTGAGCCCCTGGCTGCGCCAGCAGGCCTGCGCGGCCTTGGGCGGCGCCTAATATTGCTGGGGCGTGCGCGCCCTGCCCCTCTTTGAAAAATATTGGAAGAAAGCCTTTTGCCATGAACCACGCCGCCACTAACCACGCCTATATCTGCGACGCCGTTCGCACCCCTTTTGGCCGCTACGGCGGCGCTTTGTCGTCGGTGCGGGCGGACGACCTGGCGGCTATTCCCATCCGCGCGCTCATGGCACGCAACCCGCAGCTGGACTGGGCGGCCATTGACGACGTGCTGCTGGGCTGCGCCAACCAGGCCGGTGAAGACAACCGCAACGTGGCCCGCATGGCCGCACTCTTGGCGGGCCTGCCGCAAGAAGTGCCTGGCGCCACCCTCAACCGCCTGTGCGGCTCCAGCCTGGACGCGGTGGGCAGCGCCGCGCGCGCCATCAAAAGCGGAGAGGCGCAGCTGATGGTTGCCGGCGGCGTAGAAAGCATGAGCCGCGCGCCTTTTGTGATGCCCAAGGCGGACGCGGCCTTTAGCCGCAGCAAAACGGTGTATGACACCACCATCGGCTGGCGCTTTGTCAACCCACTGATGAAAGCGCAGTACGGCGTCGATTCGATGCCTGAGACCGCCGAGAACGTGGCGCAGCAGTTTGGCATTGAGCGCGAAGCCCAAGACCGCATGGCGCTGCGCTCGCAAACCAATGCCCTGCGCGCCCAGCAAGACGGCAGCTTTGACGCCGAGATCACCCCCGTGTCGATTGCCCAGCGCAAGGGCGACCCGCTGCTGGTGACGCAAGACGAACACCCGCGCAGCACGACGCTGGAAGTACTGGCCCAACTCAAAGGCATCGTCACGCCCGGCGGCAGCGTGACCGCTGGCAACGCCTCGGGCGTGAACGACGGCGCCTGCGCGCTGCTGCTGGCAAGCCAGGCCGCCATCACCCAATACGGCTTGACCCCGCGCGCCCGCGTGGTGGGCATGGCGACTGCGGGCCTGGCGCCGCGCATCATGGGCTTTGGCCCGGCCCCGGCCACGCGCAAGGTGCTGGCGCAAACGGGCCTGACGCTGGCGCACATGGACGTGATCGAACTCAACGAAGCCTTCGCCGCCCAAGGCCTGGCCGTAATGCGCGACTTAGGGCTTGCAGACGACGACGCCCGCGTCAACCCCAATGGCGGCGCCATCGCCCTGGGCCACCCCTTGGGCGCCAGCGGCGCCCGCCTGGTGACCACCGCCATCAACCAACTGCACCGCACCGGCGGGCGCTACGCGCTGTGCACCATGTGCATTGGTGTGGGACAGGGGATTGCGGTGGTGGTGGAGCGGGTTTAACTCGATGGTGGGAAGAACACACCTTAGGTGCGTGCCTGTCAGACTGGCTGCGCTGTGAACTTGACGCCCAGTGCCTTAGTGACTTTCATGACGGTCTCGAAGCGGGGCTTTGCACCGGGCGCCAGGGCCTTGTAAAGACTCTCGCGGCCTAAGCCCTCGTCTTTGGCAACTTGCGCCATGCCCTTGGCACGCGCCACATCGCTCAGGGCTAGCAGCAGTAAATCTGGATCGTTGGTTTCAAGCACCGCCGTCATGTATTCGGCAATCGCTTCGTCCTCATCCAGGTAGCGCGCTGCGTCGAATGCCACAAGTTTGA
Organism: Burkholderiales bacterium; assembly: GCA_947448105.1. Classification (GTDB taxonomy): domain Bacteria; phylum Pseudomonadota; class Gammaproteobacteria; order Burkholderiales; family Burkholderiaceae_C; genus Allorhodoferax. Next base: position 4,175 of record CANFNE010000091.1, on the reverse strand, counting down.
GTGGTGTCTTGGTGTTGCTCATAGGTCGTCTCCTAGTTCGGTGGCCAGCTTCAAAGCATGGCGGACAAAGTTCAAACGGTAGCCCGGACCGCAGTGAATCCTCATCTCTGACACTTCGCCTTCAACTGGTTGCCAATCGCCCAGACTGCCCGCCTGCGCCTGACGCAGCCAGGCTGCGATGCGTATCTGGGCGCGTTTGTCCTTCAAGGCGTCGAGCCAAGCTTCGAACTCTTCGGTCTGGCGGACGGTGAACATCTATGAGATGTAGCTATATGGACACAAATATCAAGTCTCTCGAGCGGCGGTCACAGGATGGGGACGGCGGGTTCTCTCGATTGCACTCGGCGACCTGCAGCGCTTACCAAGTTGGCAGGCGTGTCGCAAGATCTTTGCAAATGCAAGTTTGAACTTTCGATTTGCAAATCTCCACGTTCACAGCCCCTACGGTGGGCTTGGCACACGTTTGAACGACACGCGCGTACTTAAAGGAAGTCTGCTTTTCCTCTTGTTTCCGGTCGCTTCGCCGCCTTTTCGCCAAGGCACAATGCCTCCATGTCCCTCCACCGTCCGCACCTGCCTCCCTTTATCGCGCCCATGCGCTTTTCTGACGCCGACGCTGCGCTGGCCCAGGTCATGCGCATTTACGACGCCAGCATCGCCCACTTGCGCCAGGCCATGCAGGGTTTTGTGGCCGGCACCGAGACAGACACCCACGTGCGCGCCTGCTACCCGCTGGTGCGCTTGCAAACTGAAACCGTGTCGCGCAAGGGCAGCGCAGAAGGCGCAGGCCTGAGCTACGGTTTTGTGGAAGGCCCCGGCCGCTTCGAGACCACGCTGACCCGGCCCGACCTGTTTGCCGACTACTACCGCAAGCAGTTTCAGTTGCTCTTGCAAAACCATGGCGTGGAGTTGGAGATTGGTACGAGCACGCAGCCTATTCCCGTGCATTTTTCGTTTGCCGAAAACGACCACATCGAAGGCAGCATGGACGCCGCCCGGCGCGCCCGCATGCGCGATGTGTTTGACCTGCCCGACCTGGCCGCGATGGACGACGGCATTGCCAACGGCACCCACGAGCCGCGCGCGGGCGAGCCGCAGCCGCTGTCGCTGTTTACCGCGCCGCGCGTGGACTATTCGCTGCACCGCCTGCGCCACTACACCGGCACGCTGCCGGAGCACTTTCAGAACTTTGTGCTGTTTACCAATTACCAGTTTTATATCGACGAGTTCATCGCGCTGGGGCGCGCCGCGATGGCAGACCCGGCCAGCGAATATGTGGCTTTTGTGGAACCCGGTAATGTGACCACTTGGCGCGCCACCGCTCCGGGTATGGCGCCTGCCAGCGAAGGCAATAGTCCCCCCCGCCTGCCGCAAATGCCCGGCTACCACCTGGTGCGCGCCGACCGCAGCGGCATCACCATGGTCAATATTGGCGTAGGCCCGGCCAACGCCAAAAACATCACTGACCACATCGCCGTGCTGCGCCCGCACGCATGGATCATGCTGGGCCACTGCGCCGGCTTGCGCAACACGCAGCAACTGGGTGACTACGTGTTGGCGCACGGCTATGTGCGCGAAGACCATGTGCTCGACGAAGAGCTGCCGCTGTGGGTGCCGATTCCTGCGCTGGCCGAGATTCAGGTGGCGCTGGAGCAATCGGTGGCCGACGTGACGGGCCTGAAAGGCGCCGCGCTCAAGAGCATTTTGCGCACCGGCACCGTGGCCAGCACCGACAACCGCAACTGGGAGCTGCTGCCCAACAACCAGCCGCAGCGGCGCTTTAGCCAAAGCCGGGCCGTGGCGCTGGACATGGAAAGCGCGACCATCGCCGCCAATGGCTTTCGCTTTCGGGTGCCCTACGGCACGCTCTTGTGCGTGAGCGACAAGCCCCTGCACGGCGAAATCAAACTCCCCGGCATGGCCAACCACTTTTACCGCGAACGCGTGGACCAGCACCTGCGCATCGGCATGCGCGCCGTGGAGCTGCTGCGCGCGCGCGGGCTGGACCAGTTGCACAGCCGCAAGCTGCGCAGTTTTGCGGAAGTGGCGTTTCAGTAGCCCCTGCAGCGCCATGAGGCGGCGGGCATCCACGACAATGCACGCATGACTTTGCACCCTCCCCTCCCCCCGCTGTTCCAGGCCCAGCACCTGACCAAGCGCTACGGCGACACCGACGTCGTCCAGGATTTGTCCTTTGAGATTGCCCCCGGCGAATGCCTGGGCGTGATTGGCCCCAACGGGGCGGGCAAAACCACCACCATCCGCATGTGCCTGGGGCTGACGGTGCCCGACGCCGGCAGCATTACCGCCATGGGCCTGCACATGCCGGTGGACGCGCTGGCGATCAAAGCGCAGTTGGGCGTGGTCACCCAGCTCGACACCTTGGACCCCGACTTCAACTGCGCTGAGAACCTGCTGGTGTATGGCCGCTATTTCGGCCTGAAAGACGCCGAGATCCATAAACGCATTCCTGCGCTGCTGGAATTTGCATCGCTCACGAGCAAAGCCAAAGCCAAACCAGGCGAACTCTCGGGCGGCATGAAACGGCGCCTGAGCCTGGCGCGCGCCCTGGTCAACGACCCCAAGCTGCTGCTGCTGGACGAGCCCACCACCGGCCTGGACCCGCAGGCCCGCCACCTGATGTGGGAGCGGCTGCAGTTGCTGCTGCAGCAAGGCAAATCCATTTTGCTGACCACGCACTTTATGGACGAGGCCGAGCGCCTGTGTTCGCGCCTCTTGGTGCTGGACCACGGTAAAAAGATTGCTGAAGGCAAGCCGCGCGACCTGATCGCCCAGTACCTGGAGCCCGATGTGGTGGAGGTCTATGGCGTAGGCGCCCTGGCGCTGGCCGACAGCCCGCTGCGCGAACACGCCGCCCGCGTCGAGATCAGCGGCGAGACGGTGTTTTTCTACACCCGCGACTCAGGTGCGCTTTTGCAGGCGCTGCACGCCTATCCGCAACTGCGCACCCTGCACCGCCCGGCCAACCTGGAAGACCTGTTTTTGAAGTTGACCGGACGCCAGATCCGCGAGGACGCCTGATATGAACACCCCTCTTATTACCAATCCACCACAGGCGCAAAGCCGCTGGCGCGCGCCGCGCCTGAGCCTGCGCTTTTGGCCGGTCTTTTTGCGCAACCTGCTGGTCTGGCGCAAGCTGGCCATTCCCAGCCTCTTGGGCAATATCGCCGAGCCGCTCATGTGGCTGGTGGCCTTTGGCTACGGCATGGGCGCGCTGGTGGGCGAGATCAAGGTGGACGGCCAGAGCGTGCCCTACATCTTGTTTCTGGCCAGCGGCTCGATTTGCATGAGCGCCATGCAGGCGGCGTCGTTTGAGGCGCTGTATTCGGCCTTTTCGCGCATGCATGTGCAAAAGACCTGGGACGGCATCATGAACGCGCCCGTGGGCCTGGACGACATCGTGTTGGCGGAAATGCTGTGGGCGGCGTTCAAGGCGCTGTTCACCGTGACCGCAATTTTGGGCGTGATGCTGGCCCTGAACATCAGCCACAGCCCCAAGATGCTGGTGGCCTGGCCGATATTGCTGGGCGTGGGCATTACCTTTAGCTCAATGGCGCTGGTGTTCAACGCCATGGCCAAGGGCTACGACTTTTTCACCTACTACTTCACGCTGTTTTTAACGCCCACCATGTTCCTGAGCGGCGTGTTCTTTCCGCTCGACCAATTGCCGCCCCTGGTGCGTTTGGTGGCGGACTGGCTGCCGCTGTCCAACGCGGTGGCGCTGGTGCGGCCCTTGTTCATGGACCAGTGGCCGCGCGACGTACTGCACCATGCGGGCGTGCTGCTGGCGTACGCGGTGGTGTCGTTTTGGGTGGCGCTGGCTTTGACGCGCAAGCGGTTTGGGCAGTAATTGCTTTTGCCCTTGGCTTGGTTGACACCGGTCAAGGCGCTGCCCGCCGGGCCGGGACTAGACTCAGTTGCGTGCCCCTGGTGCGCTACCGGGGCACAGGTCGCGCAGTGGGCGCGGCGCCCGCACCCCGGGTGAATGCCAACAGAAGGGATCCATCCATGGCCTTAGCCCCTAAAACGGTGTTTTTGCTGCTGGTCGCCGGTCTCTTGGGCGGTTGCGCCAACCTGCTACCGCAGCTCAAGCGCGAGGTCAGCAACCCTTGGGCCGACTTTGCGGCGGTCAAGCAGAGTTTTGACCAGATTGT
>CANFNE010000090.1 GCA_947448105.1 Burkholderiales bacterium | reverse complement strand
GCGCACTGCTGGGTTTTGACGACGAAAAAGCCAAGGTGTTTGACATCGCCATTCAGACCGGCGCCATTTTTGCGGTGGTGCTGGTGTATTGGGACAAGATCAAGGCGACGGTGCTGGGTTTGTCTACGCAGTCGCAGGCACGCGCGCTAACGCTCAATGTGTTCATCGCTTTTGTACCCGCAGTGGTGCTCGGTCTGCTCGTAGGAAAGGTGGTCAAGGCCTACCTTTTTACGCCCGAGGTCGTGGCCAGCACCTTTATTTTGGGCGGCTTCATTATTTTGTGGGCCGAGCGACGCCAGGCCGCGATTGAGGACGTCCAAACCGGCACTTTTTCCCGGGTGCAAAACGTCGAAGATCTGACGCCCATGGATGCACTCAAAGTGGGGCTGGCCCAATGTCTTGCCATGGTGCCGGGCACCAGCCGCAGCGGTGCGACCATCATCGGCGGCATGTTGCTGGGACTGTCGCGCCAGGTGGCCACCGAGTTCACCTTCTTTTTGGCCATACCTACGCTCATCGGTGCCGGCGCCTACAGCCTGTACAAGGAGCGCGCCTTGCTCAGCCTGGCCGACCTGCCGATGTTTATGGTGGGGCTGGTGTTTTCCTTCATCAGCGCCTGGATGTGCGTGCGCTGGCTGCTGCGCTTTGTCTCTACCCACAGCTTTGTGGGTTTTGCCTATTACCGCATTGCGTTTGGCATCGTGGTGCTGGCCACGGGTTGGAGCGGAATGGTGACCTGGGCAGCCTGAAGGCTCGCGCGGGGCTGGTGACCCTCAGGCGCCCATATTTCGCAGCGATGCCTCAATCGCCGCTGCGGTGGCCAGCGGCTTTTCCATCGGGAACAGGTGGCTGCCGTCGAGCATCATGGTGCGGCCCTTGGTGAGCTTTTCGGTCATGGACATGCCGACCCTGCGCATTTCCACCGACTGGCGCCCGCCGATAAAGCTCACCGGGCACTTGAGCGGGTGGCGCTTGAACAGGCGGTCCAGGTTGTCAGGAATCGTGTTGTAGATTTGGGTTTCGATCTCGCGGTCAAAGGCCAGCACGCGCTTGCCCTCGTGGTCAACGGTGCCGTGCTCGATGTAGTCCTGCAGCACTTCCTCTTCCCAGTGGCTAAAGGCTTTTTTGTGGCGAAAGTGCTCGTAGGCGGCCTCTGCGCTGGGCCAGCTGTTGCGCCGCTTGTGGCTTACTGCGCCCGGTGACACACTGCCCACCAACTGCGCGCCCTTGATCATGCCCAGCGCGGTAGATCGCCAGCCGCCCAAAATGGGCGAGTCCAGCAGCAGCACGCCGCGCACCAGATGCGGGTGTTGGGCTGCTGCCATCAGGCTGAGAAATCCCCCCAGCGAATGGCCCACCAGCCACACCGGCTGGCCCAGTTTGTCGACCTGCGCCTGGGTGAATTCAGCCACTTGTCCCACCAGTCCACGCCAGTTGTTGTCGACCGGGTGGCGAGGATCGTGGCCGAGCTTCTCGATGGACTTGACGCTAAAGCCACGCGGGCGAAGGTGTTTGAAGAGCACCCGGTAGGTGCTGGCAGGAAAGCTGTTGCCGTGGAAAAAAGCGATAGGGGTCATGCGGTCGGGTGTCTTAGATCAGCTTTTCTTCGGGCGTGCTGATCTTTTTCAATGGCAGGTTGCGCTGCGAATGCAGGCGCAGCGGCACTTCGGTCGGGCCGCCGTTCCACATCGGGTCTTCGATGCTGTCAAAGACCTCGCGCAGTTTTTGGCCCCAGCTGTTGTGCAGCATCTTGAAATAGGGGTTGTTTTCGTCAATACACACGATCTTGTCGGTGCTGTAGCTATTGGCCTCGTAGACCACCATGTCCAGCGGCAAGCCGACCGACAGATTGGACTTGAGGGTCGAGTCCATGGACACGAGTGCGCATTTGGCGGCCTCTTCCAGCGGGGTGTTGGGGGTAATGACGCGGTCAAGCACGGGTTTGCCGTACTTGGACTCACCAATCTGAAAGTAAGGCGTCTCAGGCGTGGCCTCGATAAAGTTGCCGGCTGAATAGACCTGGAACAGACGCATGCCTTCGCCCGCAATCTGGCCGCCAAAAATCAGGGACACGTTGAAATCCATGCCCGCTTGTTTGAGCGACTCCGCGTCGCGCTGGTAGACCCGGCGAATGGCCGCGCCCAGCACGCGGGCTGCATCGAACATGCTGGTGGCGTTCCAGATGGTGGTGCCAGCGGCGTCGCCGTTTTCCTTGAGCTGCTCGACCTGCAAAATCTCGCGCACCGACTGCGCAATGCTCAGATTGCCCGCTGACAGCAGCACCATAAAGCGGTCGTCGGTCTTTTCGTAGACGATCATCTTGCGAAAGGTGTTGATCTGGTCCAGACCGGCGTTGGTGCGCGAGTCCGAGAGAAACACCAGGCCGGCGTTGAGTTTGATGGCGACGCAGTAAGTCATGGGCAACGAATATTTATAGAAGCAAAGCCCCGGATTATCGGCGCAGCGCTGCAGCAGCGCCGCCCCGTGCCGGTGCCTCCGTCCCGTACCGGCCAAGCGCCGCTCGCGTGGCGGGCCCCACTGCGTCGCTAGAATCAGGGTGGAACCTGTGTGAAGTGCCGCCGCCGCAAGGTCGGCTTCGCCCCATTTGCCAAATCACCGCACTTCCGTTCTTGCCACCATACCCGCCCCCATACCCGCCCTTATACCCGCCCCCATGTCTGAAGGCCCTTTGAACCTCTCCCCCGCGCTGCCTGCCGTGCCGGGCGACGCTGCGGTCGAACGGGTGCTGGCCCCCGCCCCGGCCTACCAAAACCTGGCGCAGCAAATGCAGGCGTTCCTGGGCCGCACCGACCTGCAGCACGGGCGCAAAAACAAGTTTTTCCTTCAGCAGACCTTGGAACTTCTGGCCGAACTCGACCAGCACACCGCGCGCGAAGCCCATTTGCAAACCGCTTTGCAAGACACCCAGGCGCAAATCGTGCGTCTCAAACAAAAGCTGGTGGACATGGCCGCTGATTCGGTAGACGCCGAGCACGAGGCCCTGGCCATCGCGCAGGCGCGTGCGCATTTGGCTACCTTGCTGCACGACAAGTTAACGCAAGAGTTCAAATAAGTCCCGGCAGCCAAAGTCATGTTTTTCATCGCCACCCTGTGGGCCGCCGTGCTCAATCTGTGTTTGCTTACGGCCGCCTTGGCTTGGACGCCCGCTTTTTGGATGGACGCAGCGCCTTGGCTGCAGGCTTTGCCCTGGCGCACTTTTGGCACCGAGCTGGGCGCCTTGCTGCAAATGCACCCCGCAGACGCCGGTGCCGTGTGGGCGCTGTGGCTGTGCGTGAGCGCGGTCTTGCTGGTGGGCGCACTGGCCGCCTATGGGCTGCTCAAGCTGCGCGCCCCGACCGCCGCCACCGTGGCGTCCCTGCCCACGCCCGAAGTTGCCGCCATGTTCGGCAATTTGTCCAGCAGCTTGCAGGGTTTGCAAGGATTTGGCGACCTGGATGCACTATCGCCTACGGTAGCGAAACCAGAGCCCGCAGCGTTTGCAAGCGCGGTGACCATCGCTATTCCTGCGGCTTCGGCCACCCTGGCGCCAGACACCGCGCCTGCTGCTATCGGCGCGTCACTGCAAGACATTGATCCCGAACTGGGCTCAAGCTACGATGCCTTGCTGCGCGCGCTGGGGTCTGCGCCGCGCGCGAAGTAATTCAAGCCCCCGGGGCTTGCGGTGCTACAAAGCCCCGGCACACCGCAGCCAGTTTGTTGCCGTCCGGGTCGCGCACATAGGCGGCGTAAAAGTCCGGGTTGTACTGGGTGCGCAAGCCTGGTGCGCCTTCGCTCACTCCCCCAAATGCCAGCGCTGCTGCGTGAAACGCTTCCACTTGCGCCCAACTTCTGGCTTGGAGCGCGACCATGGTGCCGTTGCCGCTGCTCGGTGGACCGCCGTCAAAAGGTTTACCGACCCAAAGCGCCATCTCGTGCGCGCCTTGGTCCGAGTAGCTGCCCCAACCCATCAGATCACCAAAATCTTCCTCACCCGGCGTGTGGCAGCGCGCCTGGCCCAGTGCGGCCATGACCGGGTCGTAAAAGTGCACCGCGCGGGCAATGTCGCTGGTGCCTAGACAGACATAGGTAAACATGGGGTGTCTCCTGAAAACTGTTGCCGCTTCAACGCCCGCTCAACGCCTTGAGCTGGTAAATCGCATCCATCGCCTCGCGCGGACTCATGGCATCGGGGTTGAGGGCGGCGACGGCCGCTTCTACCGCACTGGGGGCGGCCAGCCCTTCGAGTGGTGGGGCGGCAAACAGATCGACCTGCGCGCGCGATGCGGTGGACTGGGCTTCCAGCGCATCGAGCGTTCGCCGGGCCTGGTTGAGCACCGCAGCGGGCATGCCGGCCAGGCGGGCCACTTGCACGCCGTAGCTGCGGCTCGCCGGCCCGGGCTCAATGGCGTGCAAAAACACGATGTCGCGGCCCGATTCGGCAGCGCTCACATGCACATTGAGCGCGCCGTGGTGGCTGGCCGGAAACTCGGTCAGCTCAAAGTAATGCGTGGCGAACAGGCAAAAGGCCAGGGTTTTGTCGTGCAACTGGGTGGCAATCGCGCTGGCCAGGGCCAGGCCGTCAAAGGTGGACGTGCCCCGGCCAATCTCGTCCATCAGCACCAGCGACTGCGGCGTGGCGCTGTGCAGAATTTGTGCGGCCTCCACCATTTCCAGCATGAAGGTCGATTGCGCGTTGGCCAGGTCGTCGGCCGCGCCAATGCGGGTGTGGATGGCGTCTATCGGCCCCAGGCGGCAGGCGCTGGCGGGCACGTAGGAGCCCACGCTGGCCAGCAGCACGATGAGCGCCACCTGGCGCATATAGGTGGATTTGCCGCCCATGTTGGGGCCGGTAATTACCTGTAGGCGCTGGCGGGGGCCGAGCTGCGTGTCGTTGGCAATGAAGTTACCGCTGCTCAGTTCAGCCAGGCGCGATTCGACCACCGGGTGGCGGCCCTGGGATATTTCGATGCAGGGGTGGTCCACAAACTGCGGCGCGCACCAGCCCAGGGTGAGCGAGCGCTCGGCCAAGGCGCACAAGGCGTCCAGCGCAGCGAGCGCGCGCGCCAAGCGCGTGAGCGGGCTCACAAAGGCCTGCAAGGCGTCAAGCACCTGCTCGAACAGCCATTTTTCCCGGGCCAGGGCGCGCTCTTGGGCGCTCAAGGCTTTGTCTTCAAAGGCTTTGAGTTCGGGTGTGATGAAGCGCTCGGCGTTTTTCAGGGTCTGGCGGCGGCGGTAGTCGTCGGGCACTTTGCTGGCCTGGCCTTGGGTCACTTCAATATAAAAACCATGTACCTTGTTGAACTGCACGCGCAAATTGGCAATGCCCGTGCGTGCCCGCTCGCGGGTTTCCAGATCGAGCAAAAAAGTGTCGCAGTTGGTTTGGATGGCGCGTAGCTCGTCCAAGTCGGCGTCAAAGCCGCTGGCGATCACACCACCGTCGCGCACCAGTGCGGCGGGCTCGGGCGCAATGGCGCGCAGCAGCAGGGCGGCGCACGCGTGGGGCGGCAGCAAGTCGGTGCCGATGCGCTCGAGCAATGTGCTGGCAGCATCCAGTCCGGTCAGCGACTCCTGGTCGGCCTGAAAACCCGCCAGCGCATGGGCCAGCGTCTCGCTGCGCGAGAGCGTCTGCACCAAACCGACCAGCTCACGCGGGCGCACCTGGCGCAGGCTCAGGCGCGCGGTGATGCGTTCCACATCGGCGCTGCCCTTGATCTGGGTGCGCAGGGCGATGGCCAAGGTGGTGCTGTTGCGGGTGTCGGCGCGCAAGACGGCCAGGGCTTGCAGGCGCTCCTTGGCTTGGCGGCGGTCGCGCCGGGGTTGCAGCAGCCAGTTTTTGAGCTGGCGGCTGCCCATGCCCGTCATGCAGGTGTCTAGCAATGAAAACAGCGTGGGTGCATCTTCGCCGCGCAGGGTTTGCACGATTTCCAGGTTGCGCCGGGTGCTGGGCGGCAGGTCGATGAGTTCGCCGTTGCGCTGCACTTCCAGGCCGCTGATGTGTGCCAGCGCCCGGCCTTGCGTGTGTTCGGCGTAGCCCAGAAGGGCCGCAGCGGCGGCGTGGGCCAGCGGCAGGTCTTGGGCGTTCCAACTGGCCAGGGTGGCGGCTTGCAAGACTTCTTGCAGCTTGCGCTCGCCCAGCGCGCCGTCAAACTGCCACTCGGGCCGCGCCGTGAGCGAGAGGCCTGTGCCGTGGCGCAGGCGCTTGAGCCGGTCTTCAAATGCGTTGCTGGCGCCTGCGCTGTAAATCAGTTCGCTGGGCGAGAGGCGCCCCACCCAGTCGGCCACTTCGTCGGTGGCGCATTCGCCCAAATGCACCACGCCTTGGGTGACGCTGAGCCAGGCCAGGCCGCTGCGGTTGCGCGCCCCCTGGTGCACGGCCAGGAGCAAGGATTCGGATTTTTCGTTCAGCAGTTCGGCGTCCGTCAGCGTGCCGGGGGTGACTACCCGCACGACCTTGCGCTCGACCGGCCCTTTGCCGCCTACCTCGCCCACTTGTTCGCAAATGGCCACCGATTCGCCTTGGCGTATCAGTTTGGCCAGATACCCTTCCATCGCATGAAAAGGAACGCCGGCCATGGGGATGGGCTGGCCCGCGCTCGTTCCCCGGTGGGTGAGGGTGATGTCGAGCAGGCGGGCGGCTTTTTCTGCATCCGCAAAAAACATCTCGTAAAAGTCGCCCATGCGGTAGAACAGCAGGGTCTCGGGGTAGTCCGCTTTGAGGCCCAGGTACTGGGCCATCATGGGCGTGTGCGGGGAAGCGGCGTCTGACATCGCGGGGAGTCTAGCAAGTTCAAATCGCTGTCCTTGCGCGGCCCTGTGGTGATATCAGTTACATTTTTTGCTCGCGCAAGTCTTGGAACTTGCACCGTGCCATCGGCCCGTCCTGTAACGGGCCTCTAGCGCAGTTTGCGCCTTACACCATGCGAATTTCGAAACGCCAATGCACGCACCCGTGGGTTCTCGCTTGCGTCCTCTGGTGGGCGCTGGCCGCTGCCACGGGTGTCGCTTTTGCACAGGAGCGTGCGCCACACAGGCCACAACGCTGGGACAGCGAAGACCCGTCCAACGCCCGCGTGATCGTCAAATTCCGTGCCGACAGCGTCTTACGCAGGGCCTTGGCCGGGCGCGGCGGCACGCCCGTGATGATGGAGCCCCAACACGCAGTTGCCCTGGCGGCGCGCCTGCAGCTGCCTTTGGCCGATGGACGGGTGCTGGGTAGACATACCCAGCTGGTAAAGGGTACGGGGCTGTCGTCGGCGCAACTGGTGCAGCGCCTATCCAACCAGCCCGACGTGGAGTGGGCTGTGGTGGACCAGCGCCGCTACATCCGGTCAGCCCCGAACGACCCCTATTTCTCTGCAGGCCCACAGGGCGTAACGCCTGCTGCGGGTCAGTGGTACCTGCGTGCGCCAGACGCTACGCTGGTGTCTGCCATCAACGCGCTGGGGGCTTGGGACCTCAGCACGGGTTCAGACAAGGTGACGGTGGCGGTGTTGGATACCGGCGTGGTGCTCGAGCACCCAGACCTGGCGGGCAAGCTGCACCCGGGGTACGACTTTGTCTCGGACGCGGCCACTTCCAACGATGGCTCGGCGCGCGATGGGGATGCCAGCGATCCCGGTGATTTCGCCCGCCAAGGCGAATGCGGTTACGCCCAGGCGGTCTCCAGCAGCTGGCACGGTACCCAGGTGGCCGGCATTGTGGGCGCAGCGACCAACAACGGCCTGGGAATCGCCGGTGCCGGGCGCGACGTCATGGTCTTGCCGGTGCGGGTGCTGGGTGCATGTGGCGGCACCGATTCCGACATCATTGCCGCCATGCGCTGGGCCGCGGGCCTGAGCAGCGACGTGGGCGGGGGGAAAATCCATGCCAATGACCATCCGGCCAAGGTCATCAACCTGAGCTTGGGCAGCTCCACGGCGTGCAGCCCTGCCTATATCGAAGTACTGCAGGCGCTCAACGCTGCGGGCGTCACTGTGGTCGTGGCTGCGGGCAATGAGGCTGGCTTGGCTACCGACTCGCCGGCCAACTGCCCCGGCGCGCTGGCCGTCGCGGCGCTGCGCCATATCGGCACCAAAGTCGGTTTTTCCAGCCTGGGGCCGGAGGTGGCGATTTCCGCGCCCGGGGGCAATTGCGTCAACCGCACGGGCACCTGTCTGTATCCCATCCTCACCACCAGCAATGCGGGCGTGACGGGCCCCACCACCAGCACGTACACCAGTGGCGGCAACGATGCGTCGGTAGGTACCAGCTTTGCGGCCCCGCAAGTCAGCGCCACCGTGGGGCTGATGCTTTCGCTCAACGCGGGTCTCAGCCCGGCGGAAATCCGCTCCGCACTGCAGGCCTCTGCCCGGGCCTTTCCTGTCAGTGGTGCCGAAGCCGGCGTTGCCCAATGCCAAGCGCCCAGCGCGGCTGCGCAAGACGAGTGCTATTGCACCAGCAGCACCTGCGGCGCGGGCATGCTGGACGCAGCGGCAGCGCTGGCGCGCATCAACCCCGCGCCCACGGCTCGCATTAGTACCGACACATCTGCGCTGCTGTCGTCCAAAAGTATTTTTCTAAGCGCCGCGACGTCCGCCGCATCGGGAACCCGGACGCTGACGGGCTACCAATGGACGCTTTTGGGCGGGCAGCAATATGCGTCGTTTTCTGGCAGCACCACAGCAGCTAGCGCCACCTTGGTGTTTGTGGCGAATACGGGATCGGTGGATGTGCAATTGCGTGTGACCGACAGCAGCGGCGACAGCAACGTCGTGACCGTCACCGTGTCTGGCGCACCGGCGACCGCAGCGCCTGTGCCATCGTCCGGAGGGGGCGGCAGCACCAGTGCCGGGTGGGTGGCTGCGCTGCTTCTGGCGTGTGCTTGGCTTTGGCGCCAGCGGCGCGCGGTGTTGCGCCGCGTGCAGTGATGTTCAGACTGCGCTGGCTGCCACTCTTGTGGGCGCTGCCAAAGTCGGTGCCCTCGTTTTCATCATGGACCTGGT
>CANFNE010000089.1 GCA_947448105.1 Burkholderiales bacterium | reverse complement strand
GGAACCACGTGTTCATGCAGTTCGACATGCAAACCGACGGCAGCCTGGTCAAACTGCCCGCGCCCTGCGTGGACACCGGCATGGGCCTGGAGCGCTTGGCCGCCATCCTGCAACACGTGCACAGCAACTACGAAATCGACATTTTTGCGCAGCTGATCGCATCTGCCGCCCGCGCCACGGGTTGCGCGGACCTGCAAAACAAGAGCCTGCGCGTGATCGCCGACCACATCCGCGCCACCGCCTTTTTGGTGAGCGACGGCGTGGTGCCCAGCAACGAAGGCCGGGGCTACGTGCAACGCCGCATCGTGCGCCGCGCCATCCGCCACGGCTACAAGCTGGGGCAAAAAACACCGTTCTTCCACAAACTGGTGGCCGACGTGGTGCGCCTGATGGGCGACGCGTATCCCAAAATTCGGGCGGAAGAAAAGCGCATTACTGAAGTGCTGCGCGTGGAGGAAGAGCGGTTTTTTGAGACGCTGGCTACGGGAATGGAGATTCTGGACACGGCACTGGCTGACGGAGTCAAACAACTGCCCGGTGACGTAGCCTTCAAGCTGCACGACACTTTTGGCTTCCCGTTGGACCTGACCAACGACGTCTGCCGCGAGCGTTATGTCGAAGTGGACGCCGCCGGTTTCGACGCCGCCATGGACCGCCAAAAAACCCAGGCCCGCGCCGCCGGCAAATTCAAACAAGACCGCGCGCTGGACTACACCGGCGCGGGCAACGTCTTTGTGGGCTACGACCAGCTCGCGCAAACCGCAGTAATTGAGGCCTTGTACTTCGACGGCGCGCAAGTGCAAGCGCTGCAATCCGGCCAAAGCGGCGTGGTGGTGCTGGACGTGACGCCGTTTTACGCCGAGAGCGGCGGCCAGGTGGGCGATGTAGGCATGCTCAGCGGCGCTGCAGCCGTGTTTGCGGTGGACGACACGCAGAAGATCAAAGCCGATGTGTTTGGCCACCACGGCAGCGTATCAAGCGGCAGCCTCAAGGTGGGCGATACGGTGCAGGCGCAGGTGAACACGGGCCTGCGCGCCGCGTCCATGCGCAACCATTCGGCCACGCACTTGATGCACGAGGCCCTGCGCGAAGTGCTGGGCGACCATGTGCAGCAAAAGGGCTCGCTGGTCACACCCGAGCGCACGCGCTTTGACTTTGCCCACAACGCGCCGGTCACCGACGCGCAAGTCCGCCAGATCGAGGCTTTGGTCAATGGCCAAATCCTGCACAACGCCGCCACCCACGCCGAGCTGATGGACATTGAAGCCGCCAAAACCACCGGCGCGCAAATGCTGTTTGGCGAGAAATACGGCGAGATCGTGCGCGTGCTCGAAATCGGCACCACCCGCGAACTCTGCGGCGGAACCCACGTGGCGCGCACGGGTGACATTGGCCTGTTCAAGGTCGTGGCCGAGAGCGGCGTGGCCTCTGGCGTGCGCCGCATGGAAGCGGTGACCGGCGAGCACGCGCTGGCCTATTTGCAGCAGCTCGAAGACACGGTGGCCAGCGCCGCCCACGCGCTTAAAACTCCGGTAGCCGAACTGGGCAGCCGCATCCACAGCACGGTGGAACACATCAAGGCGCTTGAGAAGGAAATCGCGGCCCTGAAAGGCAAGCTCGCATCCGCCCAGGGCGACGAGCTGCTCACCCAAGCCGTGGACATGGGTGGCGTCAAGTTTTTGGCCGCGCGCCTGGACGGCGCCGACGTCAAAACCCTGCGCGACACCATGGACAAGCTCAAGGACAAGCTCAAAACCGCCGTCATCGTGCTCGGCGTGGCCGAGGGCGACAAGGTGCAAATCGCCGTGGGCGTGACATCTGACACCACGGCCAAGGTCAAGGCCGGTGAGCTGGTCAACTTCCTGGCCGCGCAAGTGGGCGGCAAGGGCGGCGGCAAGCCCGACATGGCCATGGCCGGCGGCACCGAACCCGGCAAACTGGACGCGGCCCTGGCCAGCGCCCAGGCCTGGGTTACGGGCAAGCTCTAAAGCGCTCCGGTGCTGACGCGGCAGCCCCTGGCACGGCGTGGGTTGCTGATCGCAGGCCTGGGCGCCGCGCTGGCGCTGCTGGCTGGCCCGGCGCGGGCGCAAAGCGGTTTTGAGGTGCAGCCTTGGCCCGCGAACAAAGCGCCGCCCTTGCAAGCGGGCATGGACGCAAACGGAAAACCGCTGCTCCTGAAAAACCTGCGCGGCCAAGGGCTAGTGATTAATTTCTGGGCAACTTGGTGCGAACCCTGCCGCGAAGAAATGCCCTCGCTCACGCAACTGGCGCAAAGCCAACACGGCAAGCTGCGCGTGCTGGCCGTCAATTTCAAAGAGTCTGAGGCAACGGTGAACCAGTTTGCGGCTGCCACGGGTCTGAACATTCCCACGCTGCGCGACCCCGAAGGCGCCTTAGCCCGCGCCTGGGGCATCCGGGTGTTTCCGTCCACGGTTTTGATTGGCGTTGACGGGAAAGTGCACAGCGTGGTGCGCGGCGCTTTGGACTGGCGCGGCGAGGTCGCCGCGCCGCTTATTGCGCCTTTGCTGCCAGGTGCCGCAGCAAGCGCTGCGCCAAAGCCTGGGCTTCTGGGGCAACGCTAGAGGCACGCTCGGCGCTGAGCTGCGTTTGCAGGATGCGGCGCAGGGTGTCGATGTGCGGCAAGAGCGTGCCAAAAAAGCGGGCTTGGCCCTCGGCCACCACCAGCACGGTGGGAAAGTTGTCCACTTCCACAGGGTCCACCAGGTCGGCCTCGTCCTCGATGTCGATCCAGACAAACTGTGCCGCCGAAAACTCGGTCTGCAACTGGTCGAACAGCGGTTGGTAATCGCGGCAGGTGCCGCACCATTGTGCGCACAGGCAGGCGACCAGGAGGTGGGGCGGGGAGGGCGAAGTGGCGTTCGTCATGCGGCAATCATGGCAGATGTTTGCGCGCCATAAGGATATGCCTGGCGCGGAGTTGCGAGGTTTTACACTAGCGGGTTAGCCCCTGTGGCATTTTGAACTCTCCCAAGGCCCCCATGAGTGCATTTTTAGAAGAAACGGTGCTGAGCGTGCACCACTGGACTGATCGACTTTTCAGCTTCACCACCACGCGCGACACCACGCTGCGTTTTTCCAACGGCCACTTCACGATGATCGGCCTGCGCGGCGAAAACGGCAAACCGCTGCTTCGCGCCTACAGCATCGCCAGCGCCAATTACGAAGAGCATTTGGAGTTTTTGAGCATCAAGGTTCCGAACGGGCCGCTCACGTCCAAGCTGCAGCACATCCAGGTGGGCGACAAGATTGTGGTGGGGCGCAAGCCCACGGGCACCTTGCTGATTGACTATTTGCTCAAAGGCAAAAACCTCTACCTGATTGGCACGGGCACGGGCGTGGCGCCGTTTTTGAGCATCGTGCGCGACCCGGCCACCTACGAGCAGTTTGAAAAAGTGATTTTGGTGCACGGCGTGCGCCAGGTTTCTGAACTGGCCTATTACGACTACCTGAGCCACGAGCTGCCAGACCACGAGTTTTTGGGCGACATGGTGCGCGCGCAACTCTTGTACTACCCGACCGTCACCCGCGAGCCCTTCAAAAACCAGGGGCGAGTCACCGACCTGCTGGCCAGCGGCAAGTTGCAAGCCGATTTGGGCCTGCCCAAGTTTGACCCCGCCACCGACCGCGTCATGCTGTGCGGCAGCCCTGAAATGCTGCGCGACCTGAAAAAGATGTTGGAGGAACGCAGCTTTGTAGAGGGCAACACCACCAAGCAGGGCGACTACGTTATCGAGCGCGCTTTTGTCGAACAGTAATCCGGTCTGACGCGCCTTCTCCCCTCCACCACCACAACATGCCCCCCCATGAAAAAAATTGACGTCTACGCCATCGGTAACGCGCTGGTCGACTCCGAGTACGAAGTCTCGGACGCCTTGCTGGCGCAGGCCGGCGTGGCCAAGCGTCACATGACGCTGATTGACGCGCCGCGCCGCGCCGAGTTGCTGCACCACATGCAGGGCTTGCACAGCCGGCGCACCGGTGGCGGCTCGGCCGGTAACACGGCGGTGGCGGTGGCGCAGTTTGGCGGAAAGGCGTTTTATTCTTGCCGCGTGGCAGACGACGAGTTGGGCGCCTTTTATACCCAGGACCTGGCCAGCCATGGTGTCGCCACCAACCTGAGCCACATGGCCGCGCCTGCCGGCCAGACCGGCGTGTGCTTGGTCATGGTCACGCCCGACGCCGAGCGCAGCATGAGCACCTTTTTGGGCGCAACCGCCGAGCTCGACCACAGCGCTTTGCACCCGCAGGACATTGCCCGCGCCAAGGTCTATTACATGGAAGGCTACTTGGCCGCATCGCCCACCGGGCTGGACGCGGCCCTGCGCGGCCGCGCTATGGCCGTTCAGGCGGGTGTTGCGCTGGCCTTGACGCTGAGCGACATGAGCATGATCCAGTTTTGCCGCCCCGGCCTGGAGGCCATGCTGGGCACAGCGAGCGACAGCGTCCCGGCCAGTCGCCTGGACTACCTGTTTTGCAACGAAGAAGAAGCCCAGGTCTGGTGCGGTGCGCAAGACTTTGACGAGGTTTGTGCCCGCATGGCGCCGCTGGCGCGCGTGGTTTGCCTTACCCGCAGCGCCAAAGGCAGCGTCGTACTGGAAGGCGGCCAGTGCACCGCCGTGCCCGCCGTCGCCATCAAGGCGCTCGACAGCAACGGTGCAGGCGACATGTTTGCCGGTGCGTTCTTGTACGCGGTCACCCAAGGCCACAGCCACCAAGAGGCCGCAGCCCTGGGCAACCACGCAGCAGCCCAAGTGGTGGCGCAGTACGGCAACCGCCTGAGCGCAGCCTCGGTGGCGGCGGTGAAATCGCAGTTTCCGGCGCTCAATGGCGCTGCCTAGCCGGCAGGCGAAAAGGCGTGCGCCTTTGATCTGAGGCAAGTGCTGCGCACGGCAGCCTGATCAAAATCGGGGCCAGTGTTGTCAAGGAGACGCAATGGCTATCGCATCGGAATCAATGGTTTTTACCGCCATGGAAGACTGCCATGGGCAAATGCAGTCCCATCTGACGGCGCTGGAGGCACTGGTGAACGGCATGGAAAGTTCGCCACTGGACGCTGAGGGCCAGAAACACATTGGCGCCATAGAGGCGTTTTTCTCGCGCACCGCGCGCCAGCACCACGCATTGGAAGAGCGTTACTTCTTTCCGCCTTTGCTCGCTGGCGATGAACCTGAATTGATTGCCACGGTGCGTGGACTGCAACAAGACCACGGCTGGATCGAGGAGAACTGGCTTGAACTCTCGCCCCAGCTCAGCGCTGTGGCTTCGGGCAACAACTGGTTTGATCTGGCCGAGTTAAAGCACGGCGTGGAGGTGTTTGCTGAACTGTGCCGACTCCACCTGGAGCTTGAAGATACGCTGGTCTACCCGGTCACGCGCGCGCGGCTGGAAAGTGGGGCCCAGGCTACTCTGTAGGCGCGGGCAGCGGGGCCGCAGCAAGGGTCGGCGTAGAGACCGACAGCGTCTGGCGCACCGCCGCCTTGTCGCCTGCGCTCGCAAACTTGCTGTATTTGCCCAGCATGCCCACCAACTGGCCATAGACGCGCGGCGCCCCGGCAACGCATTCCTGCTGGTCCAGGAAGTCGGCCTCACCTGTGAAGTTGCCGACCAGGCCGCCAGCCTCGGTCACCAAGAGCGAGCCTGCGGCCACGTCCCAGGGTTGCAGGCCGCGCTCAAAAAAGCCGTCGGTGTAACCCGCTGCCACATAGGCCAGGTCCAGCGCGGCGGCGCCGGGGCGGCGAATGCCAGCGGTGCGCTGCATCACGTCGCCCATCATGGCCAGGTATTCCTGGAAGTTGTCGCCTTCGCGGAAGGGAAAGCCGGTCGAAATCAGGCAGCCCTTGAGTTCGGTGCGCTTGGACACGCGAATGCGTCTGTCGTTCAAAAATGCGCCCCGTCCCCGGGTGGCGGTGAATAGGTCGTTGCGCGTGGGGTCGTAGACCACGGCTTGTTCGACCTTGCCACCCACCGCCAGCGCAATGCTCACGCAGTAAACAGGCAGGCCGTGGATGAAGTTGGTGGTGCCGTCCAGCGGATCGATGATCCAGACGAATTCGGAGTCTTGGGCGCCATGTTCGCGGCCCGATTCTTCGGCCCAAATGGCGTGGCCGGGATAGGCGGCGAGCAGGGTGTCGATGATCGCTTTTTCTGCAGCGTGGTCGACTTCGGTGACGAAATCGTTGGCCTTCTTTTGGGAAACCCGGACGGACTCGATGTCCAGCGCGGCGCGGTTGATGATGTTGCCAGCGGCGCGAGCGGCCTTGATGGCCACATTGATCATGGGGTGCAAATTGAGCGACATAGATTGTGGGGTGAAGAACGAAAAATGGTTCGCGCTGGCGATGCAGCGTCGGCGTAGTCCGTCCCAGCGCAGGGCACGCAAGGCGACAATAGTCGGATTTTACCCGTCCACCCATGCTTGCTGATTCATCCGCGCCCACCACTTCCGGTTTGCACACCCGCTTCATCCTGATCCAGACCAGCCACGCCGGCAATGTGGGCGCTGCTGCGCGCGCCATGAAGACCATGGGTTTTGACGATCTGGTACTGGTAGCACCCCGCTGGCCCAATGTGCTGCGCCGCGAAGAAACTATCCAACGCGCCAGCGGCGCCCTGGACGTGCTGGAAAAATGCCGCATCGTGGACACCCTGGACGAGGCCCTGGACGGCGTAGACCACCTGTGCGCCACTGCCATGACGCCGCGCGACTTTGGCCCGCCCACGCGCTGGCCGCGGGAACACTTTGCGCAGTTGATGGCCGCACCCGCGCCTGCCACCGTTGGCGCCGAGGCTGCTGCGATCCGCCCCGCTGCTGTGGCGTTTTTGTTCGGCTCCGAGCGCTTTGGCATGCGCAACGAAGACGTCTACCGCTGCCACGCCTGCCTGAGCATTCCCAGCAACCCGCAGTTTGGTTCGCTCAATATTGGCGCTGCGCTACAAGTGATTGCCTACGAATGGCGTCTGGCGCTAGGCGGCTTTGGGCCGCATGCGCAGACGCCCACCGGGGTGTTGGCCGATGCCGCCCAGGTCGCGGGCATGCTCACGCACCTGGAGCAGGCGCTGGTGGAACTGGGTTTTCTGGACCCGGCCGCGCCCAAAAAACTCCTGCCGCGCCTGAACCAGCTCTTCAACCGTGCCGCCGTCACGCAAGAAGAAATCCACATCCTGCGCGGTATTGCCAAGGCGGTGCTGCAGCAGTCAGCCCAGTTGCGCGCGGGCAAAGCCCCGGCCTCTGCCGACGACGGCGCCAAGGGATAGACTCATGCCCATGTTTTCCCGTATCCGCTCCGACATCCAATGCATTCTTGACCGCGACCCGGCTGCGCGCAGCACCTGGGAGGTCATCACCTGCTACCCCGGCCTGCACGCAGTGGTCTTGCACCGTCCGGCGCATTGGTTTTGGACCCACGGCCTTCACTGGCTGGGGCGCTTTACCTCGCACATCGCACGTTTTTTAACGGGCATTGAAATCCACCCCGGCGCAACAATCGGCGACCGTGTGTTTTTTGACCACGCCATGGGCACGGTGGTGGGCGAGACTGCTGAGATTGGCGACGGCTGCACGATTTACCAAGGCGTCACCTTGGGTGGTACCTCGCTGTACAAAGGCGCCAAGCGCCACCCGACGTTGGGCAAAGACGTGGTGGTCAGCGCCGGGGCCAAGGTTCTGGGCGGCTTTGAAGTGGGCGACGGCGCCAAGATCGGCAGCAATGCGGTGGTCATCAAACCTGTGCCCGCAGGTGCCACCGCCGTGGGTATTCCGGCGCGCATTATCCAAAGCAAGGCGGGCGAAAGCGCCGACGTGGCCGCCCAGCAACCCAAGTTCAGCGCCTACGGCATCACCCAAGAAGACGATCCGGTGAGCCAGGCCCTGCGTGGCCTGATCGACAGTGCTTCAAGCCAAGACCACCAGATCGCGCTGCTATGGCAGGCCTTGGAAAAACTCTGCCAAGCGCAACAAGTGCAAATGCCTGGCGACGCCGCGCGCAGCGCGTGCTTTGAGGCCGAGCGCCTCAACCAGCTGGTCGGAAAGTAATCAGCCCGCGCGCGGTGGACGCTGCGCGGTTTTCGGGCGAAAGGCCTTGCACACCGCGTCCACGGTTTCAAGGTAGGGCCCGCCAATCAGGTCAATGCAATAGGGCACGGCGGCAAAAATGCCCGGCACTTGGGGCGCGCCGGTCTCGTCTTTCAAGCCTTCGAGCGTTTGCGCAATCGACTTGGGTTGCCCCGGCAGATTGATGATCAGGCTCTTGCCCCGAACCACCGCCACCTGGCGCGACAAAATTGCGGTGGGTACAAAGTGCAGGCTGATCTGGCGCATTTGTTCGCCAAACCCGGGCATTTCCTTGTGCGCCACGGCCAGCGTGGCTTCGGGTGTGACGTCGCGCAGGGCCGGGCCGGTGCCGCCGGTGGTCAGCACCAGGCTGCAGCCGGCATCGACCAGTTCAATCAACGCGGCGCTGATGCCCGCCTGTTCATCGGGAATCAGCCGTGCTTCAAACGCAATGGGGTTGGTCAGCGCGCTGCGCAGCCAGTCTTGCAGCGCAGGCAAACCCAGGTCTTGGTATACGCCGCTGCTGGCGCGGTCGCTGATGGACACGATGCCGATCTTCACAGCCTCGGGTGGCGCAGCGTCTGTCGGGGTACGCTGGCTCATGCGTCGGCTCCGGGGTTGGTGGGTGGCAGTTCCTCGTCGTCCGCATTGTTTTCCCCCATCAACTGGGCGCGCACCAACTGGAAGATATCGCGGTAGGCGCGGCCGTGGCGCTGGGCTTCGCCCGGACGCTCGGGCACCGCGTCTTTGCGCGCCTGGCGCACCAATGCGCGCAGCTGTTGGCTGTCGGTAGACGGACTCAGATTGATCCATTGGCCTAGCGCATCGTCGTCGGCCAGCAGCCGGTCGCGCCACATTTCCGCCTGGTGCAGGGTTTGCGTTTCCAGGGCCGAGGGCGTGTGTTGCTCTACCAGCGCGGTGCGAATGGCTTCGTGCTTTTCGGGCTCTAGT
>CANFNE010000088.1 GCA_947448105.1 Burkholderiales bacterium | reverse complement strand
TCCATCTTGATACCGGTCGGAATACCGCGCCCGTTGTCCACCACGCTGATCGAGTTGTCGGAGTGGATGGTCACCAAAATATCGTCGCAGTGGCCGGCCAGGGATTCGTCAATCGAGTTGTCCACCACCTCAAACACCAGGTGGTGCAAGCCGGTGCCGTCACTGGTGTCGCCGATGTACATGCCGGGGCGCTTGCGCACGGCTTCTAGGCCTTCCAGGATCTGGATGGAGCCTTCGCCATAGGCCTCAGAGGCGCCAGCCTGGTGGGCGTCAATCGTGGGCTGGAAGTTGGAACTGTCCAGGCCGCTTTCACCCGTGTGCACTTCTTGCGCGTTCTCGTCAGGCTGGGGCGTGGCTTTGTTTTCTTCGGTCATGGCTTGCTTTTTCTCTTCATCGGCGGGTCAAAACAGCGCCTTGTGCGCTGCCCGGACCCAAAATTTCAGGCATTCTGTAATGCGCAAACCCCCGATGGCCGGGGGTTTGCTGCTTGGGGCATGGGGCTTGTTGCGCGCCTTAAATGCGCATGGGCATCACCACGTATTTGAGGGTGGCGTTGTCAGGAATCGTCAACAGCGCAGAGCTGTTGCCATCAGAAAACTCCAAGGTGACCATATCCTGGCCCATATTGGACAGAGCGTCTATCAGGTAGGTCACGTTAAAGCCAATCTCGATGCTGTCGCCGCCGTAGTCGATGTCCAACTCGTCCACCGCCTCTTCTTGCTCGGCGTTGTTGGCCGCCAGGCGCAGGGTGCCGGGGTCGATGTTCAGGCGCACGCCCTTGAACTTGTCGCTGGTCAAAATGGCGGTGCGTTGCAGCGTCTTGAGCAAGGTGTCGCGCCCCAGCGTGATTTTGTTCTTGTGGTTTTTGGGGATGACGCGGTTGTAGTCGGGGAACTTGCCTTCGACCAGTTTGGTCACAAATTCCATGCCGCCAAAAGTAAAGCGCGCCTGGTTGCTGGCAAATTGCATCTCGATGGCGCCTTCGGCGTCGGACAACAGGCGCTGCAATTCAATGACGGTTTTGCGCGGCAAGATCACCTCTTGCTTGGGCACCTCCACGTCCAGCGTGCTTGATGCAAAGGCCAGGCGGTGGCCGTCGGTGGCCACCAGGCTGAGTTGCTTGCCTTCGGCCACAAACAAAATGCCGTTGAGGTAGTAGCGGATGTCGTGCACCGCCATGGCAAACGACACCTGACTGAGCAGGCTTTTCAGGGTTTTTTGCGGCACGCTGAACACCGGGCCAAAACTGGCCGACTCGGTCACCAGCGGAAAGTCTTCTGCCGCCAGGGTTTGCAGCGTGAACTTGCTCTTGCCGCCCTTGAGGATGATTTTGTTCTGGCTGGCTTCCAGCGACACGGTCTGGTCGGAGGGCATGGTGCGCAAAATATCAATGAGCTTGCGCGCACCAATCGTGGTGCTGAAATCACCCGCGTCGCCGCCCAGTGTGGCGCTGGTGCGGATCTGGATTTCGAGGTCACTGGTAGTGAACTGCACCGCGTCCCCGGTTTTGCGCACCAGCACATTGGCCAGGATCGGCAAGGTATGGCGGCGTTCCACAATACCGGCCACCGACTGCAAAACGGACAACACCTGGTCTTGCGCTGCTTTCAATACGATCATGCTTCTCTCCGATGTTCAAATTGTTGTGTTCCGGCTTCCCGTGGCGGCAAATGCACGCATTTTCGCTGTTTTAGCGGGCTTTTTGCCCTTGTCAGACAGGCATTTTTTCGTTAACCCTTAAGGGTTTGCTCCAAAACGTGCAATTGCTGGTTCAGTTCAATCACCTGCAGCCGCTCGCCGCCAATCTTGCGTACCGCATGCAAGACGGTGGTGTGGTCCCGCCCGCCAAAAAGCTCGCCAATCTCGGGCAGGCTCTTTTTGGTCAGCTCTTTGGCCAGGTACATCGCAATCTGGCGCGGGCGCGCAATGCTGGCCGGGCGCTTTTTGGAATACATGTCAGCGACCTTGATCTTGTAGTAGTCGGCCACCGTTTTCTGGATGTTTTCCACAGAAATCTGCCGGTTCTGGATCGACAGCAGGTCGCGCAGCGCCTCGCGCGCCAGCGCAATCGAGATTTCTTTTTGGTTAAAGCGCGAATAGGCCAGGCATTTGCGCAGCGCGCCTTCGAGCTCGCGCACGTTGGAGCGCACGTTCTTGGCCACGAAAAACGCCACTTCCTCGGGCATGTCGGCCCCTTCCGCCCGCGCTTTGTTGATCAAAATCGCCACCCGCATTTCCAGCTCGGGCGGCTCAATGGCCACGGTCAGCCCCGAGTCAAAGCGCGAAACCAGGCGCTCATGGATGTCGGTCAGGCCCTTGGGATAAGTGTCGCTGGTCATCACGATGTGTGATTTTTTGGCCAGCAGCGCTTCAAAGGCGTTAAAGAACTCTTCTTGCGTGCGGTCCTTGTTGGCAAAAAATTGCACGTCGTCAATCAGCAGCAAATCGAGGGAGTGGTATTTGTCCTTGAACTCGTCAAAAGTCTTGCGCTGGTAGGCCTTAACCACATCCGAGACAAACTGTTCTGCATGGATGTAGAGAACTTTGGCGCCAGGCTTGTCCTGCAGCAGCCTGTTGCCCACCGCATGCATCAAATGGGTCTTGCCCAGACCGACGCCGCCGTAGATGAACAAGGGGTTGTACAAGTGCCCCGGCACCGTGGCGACGTGCATGGCCGCCGCGCGCGCCATGCGGTTGGCCGTGCCTTCCACCAGGGTGTCAAAAGTCAACAGGTTGTTGAGCCGGCTCTTGGGCGCCTCAATCTTCGGGTCTTCCGCCAGCACCACGGTTTTGATCTCCGGGGTCTGGCCCAAGGCGGGCTGCGCCGTGCTGCGTGCGACCGCCTCCCGGGGAGCGATGGCCAGTTCGAGCTGCACCGGCTGGCCGCACAGTTTTTCAAGCAAAGCGGTAATCGGCAGGCTGTATTGCGCGCGAATCCAGTCCAGCTTGAAGCGGTTGGCCACCAGCAACACGACTTTGCTGATGTCGTCCGACACCTGCGCGCTCAAGGGCCGAATCCAGGTATTGAACTGCTGCTCGGGCAAGTCCAGCGCGAGCTGGTCCAGGCAGGATTGCCACAGGCTTTGCCCGGCCTCTTGCGCGGTCAGGTCGGTGTTTTGGGGTAAGAATCCCGCGGTCATGAAAGTCTTAAGAAGCTGTGGATAGAGGGAAAAAATTGGGGCCTCGTTGGCCCCTTATCAAACACTTATCCACAAAACGGATTTGGCGTGAGAGCGCGCATGTTAACGCTTTGCGGGCTGCGCCGAACTACGTACTTTCACCAAGCCCTTGCCCAAGAGCCAAAAGTCGGCGATAATGGAAGGCTGCCCACGATTTTTTGGGCAAATTTACCCGAAAAAATAGCATTGGCGCCATCGGCTATCCGAGAAGAAGCGCCACCGATGCACCGAATGGATAGGAATTCAAAATGAAACGCACGTACCAACCTTCGAAAATTCGCCGCGCCCGCACCCACGGCTTTCTGGTTCGCATGAAAACACGTGGCGGCCGTGCCGTCATCAACGCGCGCCGTGCCAAAGGCCGCAAACGCCTGGCGGTCTAATTCGGCTTGGGTTGGCGCTGTTCTCAACGTGCAGCGGCTCAAGACCCGACCCCAGTTTCAGGCCGCTTTGGCGGGCAAGCTAGGGGTGCGTACCGCGCACTTCGCGCTACACAGCTGCGAGCTTGCGCAAATCTACCCTCCTAAGTGGACCGATCCCGCATCGGGTGATGCTCCGATCGATAGCTCGGCGGCGGCAATCCCTGCTTCAGCGGGGGCACTGGGGGCCATGGTGCCCAAGCGCTGGGCCAAGCGTGCTGTCACGCGCAACGCCATCAAACGCCAGATTTATTCCGTGAGCGCCCAATTTGCCCAGCAGCTGCGTCCCCGCGGCCATGTGGTGCGCCTGCGCGCGGGCTTTGACCGCAAGGAATTCATCAGCGCGAGCTCCGAACTTCTGAAAGCTGCGGTGCGCACCGAACTGCTCGACTTGTTTGCCCGCGCCAGCGCCCACCCTCAACTAGGGGTGGGACGCGCCTGACCATGATGCAAGCTTTGTTGCTCGGCGTGGTGCGGGCTTATCGCCTTTTGTTAAGCCCTTGGCTGGGCGCTGGTTGCCGCTTTGAGCCCACCTGTTCTGTGTATGCTCTGGGGGCATTGCAAGACCACGGTGCTGCTGCTGGCAGTTATCTGGTGTTGTCCAGGCTGGCGCGTTGCCAGCCCTGGTGCGCTGGGGGCCACGACCCGGTCCCGACTGAAAAACCCCGGCTGTTGAGCCGCCTGATCTCTCCCTCTTCCGAAAAGAAATCTTCATGAACGATATTCGCCGCACCATTTTGTGGGTGATCTTTGGCTTTTCCATGGTGCTGCTGTGGGACCAATGGCAGATTTACAACGGCCACAAAGCCACATTCTTCCAGGGCCAGCCGGTCAAGACGGAAGCGGCAGCACCTGCAATCGCCAAAACTGCATCGGACGCCAGCGTGCCCGGCTCGGCAGTGGTGGCGCCTGCGGCCTTACCCGGCGCCGCTTCGGTTTCCCCCGATGCCGCCGCGCCCGCGTCCCCCAGCGAGCGCTTTACCGTCAGCAGCGATGTACTGAAACTGCGCTTTGACACGCAAGGCGGCACCCTGGTCGGCTCCGAATTCCTGAAATACGGCGACACCGCCGACCACGCCAAAAACTTTGTTCTGCTCGACGACAGCAAAGACCGGGTCTACCTGGCCCAGTCCGGCGTGGTGTCGGGCGCAGTGCCCGGTGCGTTTCCCACCCATAAGACGCCGATGACGGCCAGCGGACCGCGTGAACTCAAAGACGGCGAAGACAGCCTGCAGATTCGCTTTGAGTCGGCCGACGTGGGCGGCATCAAGCTGGTCAAGACCTATACCGTCAAGCGCGGTTCCTACGCGGTGGCGGTGAGCCACGCCCTGACGAACACCACCGGCGCGCCGATTGCGCCGCAGCTCTATGTGCAACTGGTGCGCGACGGTAACAAGCCGGCGGGCGAGTCCTCGTTCTATTCCACCTTCACGGGCCCGGCGGTCTATACCGAGGCCAAGAAGTACCAAAAGGTCGAGTTCGCCGCCATCAAGAAAAAGAGCGCGGATTACGAAAAGCAGTCCACCACCGGCTACGTGGCCATGGTGCAGCACTATTTCGCCAGCGCCTGGATCTTGCCTGAAGGCATGCAGCGCACGATTTCGCTGGACGCCGTAGAGATGGGCGCCGGTCTGGCTGACTGCTGCTACCGCGCTGCCATGGTGGCGCCGCTCGAAGCCATTGCGCCGGGCGCCACCCGCACCCTAGAGACCACTTTCTTTGTCGGTCCCCAAGAAGAAAAAATGCTCGAAGCCCTGGCCCCCGGCCTGGAACTGGTCAAGGACTACGGCTGGCTGACCATTTTGGCCAAACCCCTGTATTTCTTGCTGGACTACATCCATAGCGTCCTCAAGAACTGGGGCTGGTCCATCGTTGGCTTGGTGCTGCTGCTCAAAATTGCGTTCTACTGGCTCAACGCCAAGGCCTATTCCAGCATGGCCAAGATGAAAGCGGTCAACCCCAAGATCACTGAGATGCGCGAGCGCCTCAAGGACAATCCGCAGCAAATGCAGCAAGAGATGATGCGCATCTACCGCGAGGAGAAGGTCAACCCCATGGGTGGTTGCTTCCCGATCATGATCCAGATCCCGGTGTTTATTGCCTTGTACTGGGTGCTCTTGTCGAGTGTGGAAATGCGTAACGCGCCCTGGATGGGCTGGATCCACGACCTCTCGGCGCCGGACCCTTACTTCATCTTGCCGATCATCATGACGCTCACGACGCTGCTGCAAACCGCGCTCAACCCCGCGCCGCCAGACCCGATGCAAGCCAAGATGATGTGGTTCATGCCGCTGGCGTTCAGCGTGATGTTCTTCTTCTTCCCGTCCGGCCTGGTGGTCTACTGGATTACGAACAACATCTTGTCGATCGCACAGCAGTGGCTGATCAACACCCGCATGGGCGTGCCGCCGCAGTTCAACCTGCCGTCGTTCAAGTAAGCGAAGTCGCACGGTTGCCAAGCCAGGGACCGCGCATGCTCAGCCGCCAACACGACCCCATCATCGCCATTGCCACGGCCCCAGGCCGGGGCGCAGTAGGCATCGTACGCGTCAGCGGCAAACACCTCGCGCCCCTGGTGCGCGCCTGGTTCGGCCGCGACTTGCGCGCGCGCGAAGCCACCTATTTGCCATTCCCTGATGCCGATGGCACGCCGATCGACCAGGGCCTGGCGCTGTACTTTCCTGCGCCGCATTCCTTTACCGGCGAAGACGTGCTCGAACTTCAAGCCCACGGCGGGCCGGTCGTGCTGCAACTTCTGGTGGCGCGCTGCCTGGCGCTGGCGCAAGAAGGTGATGCGTCGGTTGGCACTTGCCTTTTGTCCCGCCTGCGGTTGGCGCAGCCGGGTGAATTTACCGAGCGTGCTTTTTTGAACGACAAGATCGACCTGGCCCAGGCCGAAGCCATCGCCGACCTGATCGACGCCAGCACCGAGGCCGCCGCCCGCAGCGCCACCGCCTCGCTCTCGGGCGCGTTTTCCAAACAGGTCCACAGCTTGCTTGACGCGCTGGTGCGCCTGCGCATGCTGGTCGAAGCGACGCTGGACTTTCCGGAAGAGGAGATTGATTTCCTGCAACGCGCAGACGCGCAGGGCCAGTTGCAGCGCCTGCAAGCTGCCTTGCAAACGCTGCAAGCGCAAGCCACCCAGGGCGCGCTGTTGCGCGAAGGCATCCAGGTGGTGATTGCCGGCCAGCCAAACGCCGGCAAGTCTTCGCTGCTCAACGCCCTGGCCGGGGCGGAGCTGGCCATCGTCACCCCGATTGCCGGCACCACGCGCGACAAAGTCGAGCAAACCATACAGATCGAAGGCGTGCCGGTGCACGTGGTGGATACCGCCGGCCTGCGCGAAAGCATGGACGAGGTCGAGCAAATCGGCATCGCGCGTGCCTGGGGCGCCATTGAAGGCGCCGACGCCGTGTTGTTTTTGCACGACCTGACGCGCTGCGCGCTTGCCGATTACGCCGCTGCCGACGCCCAAATTGGCCTGCTGCTGGCGCAAAAGCTCGGGCGCCAGGTGCCGGTGATCGACATCTGGAACAAAGCCGACGCAGTGGTCGACGCCCCGGCGCCAGAGCACGGCATCCGCCTGTCGGCCAAAACCGGCGCCGGTCTTGATGCACTGCGCGCTGCCTTGCTGCACGCGGCCGGCTGGCAGGCTCCGGCCGGTGGCCTGTTCATGGCCCGCGAGCGCCATGTGCAGGCGCTGCGCCAGGTCGATGCCCATTTGATGGAAGCTGCCGCGCACCTGGCCCAAAGCGCCCAGGCGCTGGACCTGTTGGCCGAAGAGCTGCGCATGGCGCAAAACGCCTTGAATGAGATTACCGGCGCCTTCAGTTCCGACGACTTGCTGGGCGTGATTTTTTCGAGTTTTTGTATCGGCAAATAGCCAGACGCCGGGGCCTAGTGCCCGGCAAAATCCAGCAGCGTAAACAGCGGCATGCCCGTGGAGCGCAGTTTTTCCGAGCCGCCGAGTTCGGGCAGGTCCACGATGGCCGCACCCTCCGTTACTACCGCGCCCAGGCGCTCCAGCAGCTTTTTGCCCGCCATCATGGTGCCGCCGGTGGCAATCAGGTCGTCGATCAAGAGCACGCGCTGATTCGGCTTGACCGCGTCGGTGTGCAGTTCCACCGTGGCGTTGCCGTATTCGAGTTCGTAGGTTTCTTCCACCGTGGTGAACGGCAGCTTGCCTTTTTTGCGTATCGGGACAAAGCCGATGTTGAGCTCGTAGGCCACCACCGCGCCCAGAATAAAACCACGCGCGTCCAGTCCGGCCACGATGTCGGGGCGGCGTTCTGCGTCCATATAGCGGTGCACAAAGGCATCAATCAGCACCCGAAACACCTTGGCGTCCTGCAGCAGTGGGGTGATGTCGCGAAACTGCACGCCCGGCGCAGGCCAATCGGGCACGGTGCGGATGTGGGCGCGCAGGTAGTCGGTGACGTGGGTGTATTGCATAGCGCGTGGTTCAAGGAGTGCGGTTGGGCGCACACACCGGCGCCCACGGGGCCGCGCCGGTGATGCCTGCGCGGCGCGGCTATTGTGACCGCTGGCGGAGCCAGGGCGGGCGGTCTATAAAATGCGCCGATGACTGCCTTCCCACCTGCCTTGTCCCCCCAGGCCGCCGAGCGCGCGCTGGCGCTGGCACACGCCACCTTCGACATCGAAGCCGCGGCCGTACTCGGGCTCAAGACCCGCCTGGGCGACACCTTTGCCCAGGCCGTGGCCTTGGTGCTGGGCATTCCCGGGCGCGTGGTGGTGATGGGCATGGGCAAAAGCGGCCACGTGGGGCGCAAGATCGCCGCCACCCTGGCCTCGACCGGCACCCCGGCCATGTTTGTGCACCCGGCCGAAGCCAGCCACGGCGACCTTGGCATGGTCACTGTGCACGATTTGGTGCTGGTGATATCGAACAGCGGCGAGTCGCAGGAAATCAGCGCCATCATCCCGGTGCTCAAGCGCCTGGGCACGCCGCTGGTGGCCATGACTGGCAACCCCGAATCGAGCATGGCGCAGCACGCCACCGTCTGGCTTAACACCGCCGTAGACAAAGAAGCCTGCCCGCTCAACCTGGCGCCCACAGCCAGCACCACTGCACAACTGGCCATGGGTGATGCCCTGGCCGTAGCGCTCTTGGATGCGCGCGGCTTCAAGGCTGAAGACTTTGCCCGCTCGCACCCCGGTGGCGCGCTCGGGCGCAAGCTGCTCACGCATGTGAGCGACGTCATGCGCGCAGGCGACGCCGTGCCGCGCGTGGCGTCCACCGCCAGCTTCAGCGACCTGATGCGCGAGATGAGCGCCAAGGGCCTGGGCGCCACCGCCGTGGTCGACGCCCAAGGCGGCGTGCTGGGCATCTTTACCGACGGCGACTTGCGCCGCTGGGTCGAGCGCGGCGTGGACTTGCGCGACAAAACCGCCCAAGACGTGATGCACGCCC
>CANFNE010000087.1 GCA_947448105.1 Burkholderiales bacterium | reverse complement strand
GTAAATGGCCTTGTGTTTGCCGCGCAAACGGAGAGCAACTTCGCTGGCTACTCGTCCGAGGACCTTATCGGTCGCGTCAACCACAAACCACTCGTGCACGACCTCAGCGGGTTTTGCGCTGAAAGTTGACATGAGTTTTCTCTTCTATGAAGGGGTTTGCAGGGCTCTTTTCCACGGTCGGCGCTCCACTAGCGGGAGCCTCTTAGGTGGGGTGTAAAACTTCGCCGCGGAGCCACTAAAGCGCTGCGAAGCCTGCCAGTATAAGCGACACGCGCTTTTTGACCTAATTTACAGTCGGCCCGCCACATTGAAGACCGCGACGCCCAACCGGCCAAACCAGGTTTTTAGGCCGATTCCATCAAATGCAGCGCCATGGCGTGGTAGGCCGGCAGCGAATGCGGGTCAATGCCCAGGTTGCCCGCAATGTGGTGCGAGCCGTAGCGCGCGATCACCATCTCAGCCGCCGGGTCGATGTAAATCGCCTGGCCGTGGATGCCGCGTGCCATGTAGGCGCCGTGCGGGTTGTGCGAGATCCACCACATGCTGCGGTAGCTCCAACCGGGTAGCGTGTGGTAGCCCGCTGCGACGAATTTCGCCGGGTCAGCCCCCCTGCAAATGCCGTCCACCACCGCTTGGGGCAGGACTTGCTGGCCCATAACGCGTCCACCGTTGCGCATCATCTCGCCAAAGCGTGCCAGGTCGCGCAGGGTGGTGTTGAGGCCACCACCGGCAAATTCGATGCCTGCGGTGTCCACCGTGATGCACGCGTCGTGCTCGGCGCCCAGACGGGACCAGATGCGCTGTGACAGGTTTCGCGCCAAGGACATGCCGGTGACGCGGCGGATGATCCAGCCCAGAGCGTCGGTGTTGACCGTCTTGTAGGAAAAATGCGCGCCATGCGCACCCTGCTTGTCGACGGTTTGCAGAAATTCATAAAAACTGTCGGGCCCCTGGTAGCCGGGCGGGCGGGGAATCAGGCCTCCGGCGCGGGCATGGCTCCAGATTTCGGCCTGGGGATCGGTGTAGACCTCGCTGTATTGCAAGCCGGTGGTCATGTCCATTACCTCGCGCACCGTGGCATCACCAAACGCGCTGCCCGCCAGCTCAGGCACGTAATGGGCCACCTTGGCCGCATCATCAAGCGCGCCCTCATGCACCAGGCACTCGGCAATGGTGCCGATGAACGACTTGGTCACCGAGAAAGCGATGTGCGGCGTGTCCGCGTCCAGCGCGCCCGCATAGCGCTCGTAGACGATCTGCCCGCGGTGCAGCACCACGATGCCGTCGGTGTAATTGGCCAGCAAAGACTGGCCCCACGTCATCTCTTGTGCTAGGCCGATGGGAAAAAAGCGCACGGCGTCCAAATCCTGGCGTTCGGCCCGGGGCAGGGCTTGGACTACACCCGGGCCGCGCGCGACCACCTTGGTCGGCACCAGCTCGCGGTAATGGCTGTTGGCCCAGCGGTTTTGTGGAAACGCCATCATGCTTCCGTCGGCAAAACGCACGCGCTTTTCGGGCGGCGGCGGCGCGCCCACCATCCAGCCCTGGCGCTGGGGATCGCTTTCCAAAGCGTCCAGTGGCTGGGCGGCGGCAGGTGCGGGGCTGGGGTGATTGGACATCAGTGTTCTCGCAAAAAGTGGCATCCGACAGTGTTTCGTCGCCATTAGCTTAGCGCCTGCACTGGGGCGTGGGGGTCGCGCCGGTTACCATCACCGGCTATGTTCAGTTACCGACACGCCTTTCACGCTGGCAACCATGCCGACGTACTCAAACACACCGTCTTGCTCGCCGTGCTCAAGCACATGGCGCAAAAAGAGACGCCTTTTACCGTGTTTGATACCCACGCGGGCGCGGGCCTGTACCGGCTCGATGGCGATTACGCCCAGACCAGCGCCGAGGCCGCGCAAGGTTTTTTGAAGCTCGTAGCCGCCAAACCAGCCACGCCACTGGCGCCGGCCTTGCAGGATTACATGGACCTGGTGGCCAGCTTTAACTCAGGCGGGCAGTGGAAGGTTTATCCGGGCTCGCCCTTCATCATTCAGCAGCACTTGCGCGGTCGCGACAAGCTCAAGCTGTTTGAGCTGCATCCCACCGACGCCAAAACTCTGTCGGCCAACATCGCCCAGTTGGAGGCCGGACGCCAAGTGGCAATTGCGCTGGAAGACGGCTTTGAAGGCGTGAAGAAGTTTTTGCCTCCGCCCTCGCGCCGTGCGCTCTTGTTTTGTGACCCGAGCTATGAGATCAAGCACGACTACGCCCGCGTGCAAGCCATGGTGGCTGACGCACTGGTGCGCTTTGCCACCGGCACTTACGCGGTGTGGTACCCCCTGATTCCCCGCCCCGAGGCGCATGACCTGCCGCGCAAGCTCAAAACCCTGGCGGTGCGCGCAGGCAAAAGCTGGCTGGAAGCCACGCTCACCGTCAAATCCAGCAAGTTGCTGCACGACGACGAGGGCGAGACGATTCGCCCCGGCCTGCCCGCCAGCGGCGTGTTTTTGATCAACCCGCCGTACACCCTGAAAGCCGCGCTCAAAGACGCGCTACCGCAGCTCGCCACCCTGCTCGGGCAAGACCAGCACGCCACGCACACGCTCGAGTCGGGCGGCTGAAACCGGTCCCGGCCCGGCGCGGGAGGGCTCAGGCCACCAGCGTCAGCGGCGCCTGCTGCACAGGCGCCAAGCCCAATTGCGCGCAAATCGCCAGCGTGGGGCCGCTTTGGTTGAGCGTATAAAAATGCAGCGCCGGTGCGCCGCCTGCGCGCAATTGCTGGCACAGCCCGGTGACCACATCCAAGCCAAAGGCCTTGATAGATTCCAGGTCGTCGCCGTAGCTTTGCAGGCGCAGCCGAATCCAGCGCGGGATTTCGGCGCCGCACACCTCGGAGAAACGCAGCAGCTGCGCCGCGTTGGTAATCGGCAAGATTCCCGGCACCACGGGCAGGTTCAGGCCAATGGCGTCCATGTCTTCGAGCAGGCGAAAGTAGGCGTCGGCGTTGTAGAAATACTGCGTGATCGCCACGTCGGCCCCGGCACGCGCCTTGGCCACCAAGGCATGGATGTCGGCCTGGGGCGAGTGCGCTTGCGGATGGGTCTCGGGGTAGCAGGCCACCGAGATGTGAAAGTCGTCACCCGTTTCAGCGCGGATAAAGGCGACCAAATCGGAGGCGTACGCAAAATCGCCGCCGTGGTAGCCCTCTGGCAAATCGCCGCGCAAAGCCACCAGGCGTTTGACGCCCATGGCTTTGAGCGTGGCGAGCTGCACACGCACGGTTTCGCGGGTGGCGTTGATGCAGGTGAAATGCGAGGCGGCGGGCAAGCCCTCGCCCAGAATCTCACTTACCGTCTTGAAGGTGCCTTCCTGTGTGGAGCCTCCGGCACCAAAGGTGACGGAGCAAAAAGTCGGTTGCAGGGGGTAGAGTTGCTGGCGCACTAGGCGCAGCTTGTCGGCCCCTTCCGCTGTCTTGGGAGGGAAGAATTCCAGACTGACTGGAATTCGGGGGGTAGAAAACATGGCGTTCTCATTCGGAATGAGCGGTTTCGCCCAGTTGATGGGCGCAAATAAAGAACTCGCGGTTGCCATCGCCCCCAGCTATGGACGAGTCGAACCACGCGGTGACCGTGAGGCCCAGGTCAGCGCATGCGTCACGCAAGCGCTGCTCCACCAACACATACATGGATGCGTCTTTGACGATGCCGCCCTTGCCCACCTGTCCCGGCTGCAGTTCAAACTGCGGCTTGACCAGCGTCAGCAAGGTGCCGCCCGCTTTGAGCAGGGGCACGACGGCCGGTAGCACCAGCGTCTGGGAAATGAAGGACAAGTCCGCCACCACCAGGTCAAACGCCGGCACAAAGCCCAATGGACGCGAGGCGCCAGCGTCAGGCGCGTTTTCATCGCCTCCGTGCGCTACGTCGTCATCCAAAGCGTCATCGTCGTCAAACATGCCATCCGCACCCACACTGTCCTCGTAGGCCGCGACCAGGTCGTCGGCTACCAGGGCACGCGCATTGACTTTTTCCACACACAGCACCCGCGGGTCGGTGCGCAGTTGCGGATGCAATTGGGCGCTGCCCACATCCACACCCACCACCGACACGGCGCCGTGCTGCAACAGACAGTCGGTAAAACCGCCCGTGGACTGGCCCACATCCAGGCACGCAAATCCGGTGACATCCAGGCCCAGGTGCTTGAGCGCGGCTTCCAGCTTCAAGCCGCCGCGCGACACATAGCGTGCCTCGGCGTCATTGAGCAGCCGCACCGGCGCGTCCTCGGGCACATCGTCACCGTTTTTCGCCACCCGTTTCCAGGTGGCGCCTTGCTGCCATTCCACACCATCGGCAATCAGGCGCTGGGCCTGGGAACGGGTGCTGGCAAGCTGGATTTGCACCAGCAGTTGGTCAATGCGCATTCAGTGGGACATCAATACCGGTAGGTATTCGCTTTGTAGGGACCGGCCTTGCTCACGCCGATGTAAGCGGCTTGCTCGTCGGTCAGTTCGGTCAGCATGGCGCCAACTTTTTTGAGGTGCAGGCGCGCCACTTTTTCGTCCAAGTGCTTGGGCAACACGTACACGTGTCCGGCCTTGTACTCTTTGGGTTTGGTGAACAGCTCGATTTGCGCAATCGTCTGGTTGGCAAAGCTCGAGGACATGACAAAGCTGGGGTGGCCCGTGCCGCAGCCCAGGTTGACCAAGCGGCCTTTGGCCAACAGGATGATGCGCTTCTCGGGCTTGCCGCCCTTGCCTTTGGTGGCCGGGAAGATCACGTGGTCCACCTGGGGCTTGATCTCTTCCCACTTGCATTTGGACAAGGAGGACACGTCGATCTCGTTGTCAAAGTGGCCGATGTTGCAAACGATGGCCTGGTCTTTCATGGCCGCCATGTGCTTGTAGGTAATGACGTTTTTGTTGCCCGTGGCAGAGACAAAAATATCGGCCTTGTCAGCGGCGTACTCCATGGTGACGACTTTGTAGCCTTCCATGGCTGCTTGCAGGGCGTTGATGGGGTCGACTTCGGTCACCCACACCTGGGCCGAGAGTGCGCGCAGCGCCTGGGCCGAGCCCTTGCCCACGTCGCCGTAACCGGCTACCAGCGCCACTTTGCCAGCGATCATCACATCGGTGGCGCGCTTGATGGCGTCCACCAAGGATTCGCGGCAGCCGTACAGGTTGTCAAACTTGCTCTTGGTGACCGAGTCGTTGACGTTGATGGCGCGAAACGCCAAGTCACCGCGCGCGGCCATCTCGTTCAAGCGCAGCACGCCGGTGGTGGTTTCTTCGGTCACGCCGATGATGTGTTTCAGGCGGCGGCTGTACCAGGTGGGGTCGAGCTTGAGCTGGGCCTTGATGGCGTTGAACAGGCAAATCTCTTCTTCGCTGCCGGGCTTGGCCAGCACTTTGATGTCTTTTTCGGCCTTGGCGCCCAAATGCATCAGGAGCGTGGCGTCGCCGCCGTCGTCCAAAATCATATTGGGGCCTTCAGCGGCCGAACCCTTGCGTCCGCCAAATTCAAAAATGCGGTGGGTGTAATCCCAGTAGTCGTCCAGGGTCTCGCCCTTGTAGGCGAACACCGGGGTGCCAGCGGCCACCAGGGCGGCAGCGGCGTGGTCTTGGGTCGAGAAGATGTTGCACGAGGCCCAGCGCACTTCTGCGCCCAGGGCTTGCAGGGTTTCGACCAGCACGCCGGTCTGGATCGTCATGTGCAGCGAGCCGGTGATGCGCGCGCCCTTGAGCGGCTGCGCCTTGGCGAATTCTTCGCGGATGGCCATCAAACCGGGCATTTCGGTTTGGGCAATATTGAGTTCTTTGCGGCCCCAGGGCGCGAGTCCCAAGTCGGCGATTACATAGTCCTGGTTCTTGATCGGTTTCAAAACGGCGTTCATAGTTCACTCCAAAAATAAAAATAGATTTGAAAAACCACCACGCGAGGGGGCTGGAACTTCAAGGGAATGAGGCTCAGCCCACAGACACGTGGGTGAGCGCAGTTGGTGCGGTAACGGGGGCTAAAGCCCCGCCACGCGGTCCGAGCCTCGTTCAAACGGTATGAACTGCAACGCTCCTCGGATGCCTGGAGTATACAGAGGCCCTCGTAGGCGACTATTTGTGGTGGCTCAGCGCGTTGCTCACGAGCTTGGACGTGATATCCACGATCTGGATCATGCGGTCATAGGCCATGCGCGTGGGGCCGATCACGCCCAGGGTGCCTACGAGTTTGCCGTCTACCTCGTAGGGGGCGCTGACGATGGACAACTCTTCAAAGGGCACGACCTGGCTCTCGCCGCCGATAAAGATGCGCACGCCTTCGGCCTGGCCGGCAATGTCGAGCAGGCGCATGATTTGCGCTTTTTGCTCAAACAACTCAAACGCGCGGCGCAAATTGCCCATGTCACTGGAAAAGTCGCTCAGTTTGAGCAGGTTGCGCTCGCCTGAAATCACCACCTCGTCCTGCGCTTCAGCCACCGCTTCCGAGTTCATGGTGACGGCTGCGGCCATCAGGCTGGCAATCTCGGAGCGCAGGCTTTCGACCTCGCCGTGCAGGCGCTCACGCACCTGCTCAATGTCCAGACCGACGTAGTGGCTGTTCAGAAAATTGGCCGCTTCAATGAGTTGCGACTGGGAATGGTCTACCTCGGTGTAAATCACCCGGTTTTGCACGTCGCCATCGGGTGAGACGATGATGACCAGCACGCGGCGCTCGGACAGGCGCAAAAACTCCATGTGCCGAAAGGCCGAGGTGCGGCGCGGCGCAATCACCACGCCCACAAACTGCGACAGGCTCGAGAGCAGATTGGCAGCGTTGGAAATCACTTTTTGCGGCTGGTCGGGCGCCAGGATGTGGCTGCCAAACTGCTGGGGCTGCACCGTGAGCATGGTGTCCACAAAAAGCCGGTAGCCGCGCGCCGTGGGTACGCGCCCGGCCGAAGTGTGGGGGCTGACGATCAGGCCCAACTCTTCCAGGTCGGACATGACGTTGCGGATGGTGGCTGGCGAGAGTTCCAGGCCCGAAGCCTTGGACAGCGTGCGGCTTCCCACCGGCTGGCCGTCGGCAATGTAGCGTTCCACCAGCGCCTTGAGCAACAACTTGGAGCGATCATCGAGCATCGGAACATTTTAGTGATGTAATTTGCCCCATGCCCCCCCGCCCGAAATCCAAGTTTCACCATGTTGCCCTGATCGGCAAGTACCAGACCAGCTATTCCGCGGCGGCGGTGGCAGCTTCGCGCGCGGCGCTGGACGCGATTGCCCACTTTCTGATGGACCAGGGCTGCGATGTGGCCATGGAGGCCGACACTGCGGCCAACCTGGGACTGTCCAACTACACCGCGCTGGACGTACCCACCATCGGACGCAAGTGCGATCTGTGCCTGGTGGTCGGGGGCGACGGCACCATGCTGGGCATGGGGCGCCAGTTGGCCGCGTTCAAGATGCCGCTCATTGGCATCAACCAAGGGCGCCTGGGTTTTATTACCGATATTCCGCTGGACCACTATGCCGCCACCCTGGCGCCCATGCTGGCGGGCCAGTACGAGGTGGACGACCGCAGCCTGATGCAGGCCGATGTGGTGCGCGACGGGCGCTGCGTGTTTTCGGCACTGGCCATGAACGATGTAGTAGTCAACCGCGGTGCCACGTCCGGCATGGTGGAGTTACGCATCGAAGTGGACGGCCACTTTGTGGCCAGCCAGCGCGCAGACGGTCTGATTGTGGCCACGCCCACCGGCTCGACCGCGTATGCGCTGTCGGCCGGCGGGCCGCTGATGCACCCATCCACGCCGGGCTGGGTGCTGGTGCCAATTGCGCCGCATACCTTGTCCAACCGCCCCTTGGTGCTGTCGCACGCATCGGAAATTGCGATTGAAATTGTCTCGGGGCGTGACGCCAGCGCCAACTTTGACATGCAGTCGCTGGCCACGCTGATGCACGGTGACCGCATCGTGGTGCGTCGCTCCAAACACCAGGTGCGGTTTTTGCACCCCAAAGGCTGGACCTACTTTGACACCCTGCGCCAAAAGCTGCATTGGAACGAGGGAGTGGCGTAAACCGTGGGCTTGAAACGCATTGTGCTGCGCGACTTTGTCATCGTCGCCGCGCTGGACCTGGAGTTAGCCGACGGCTTTACCGTGCTCACGGGCGAGACGGGCGCGGGCAAATCCATCCTGATTGACGCCTTGCAATTGGTCACCGGCGCGCGCGCCGACGTCGGCCTGATCCGCGAAGGCGCGCCGCGCACCGAAGTCAGCGCCGAATTTGACCGCCCCGAGGGCCTGGCCGACTACCTGATGGATGCCGGTTTCGACACCAGCGAGGGCTTGCTGCTGCGCCGCAGTGTGGACTTGGGCGGCAAAAGCCGCGCCTGGGTCAACGGCAGCCCGGCCACCGCACAGCAACTGCGCCACATTGGCGAATACCTGCTCGACATCCACGGCCAACACGCTTGGCAAAGCCTCACCCGCAGCGACGCGGTGCGCGGCTTGCTCGACGGCTATGGCCGCGTGCCGACCGCCGCTTTGGGCGGCCTGTGGCAGCGCTGGCGCCAAGCCCAAAATACGCTGGCCGCAGCGCTTGCGGCGCAAGACGCTTTGCAGCGCGAACGCGAACGCCTGGCCTGGCAAATTGGCGAGATCGACAAGCTCAACCCCGGCACCGACGAATGGGACCGCTTGAATGCCAACCACAGCCGCCTGGCGCACGGGCAAACCCTGCTGGACGCAGCCCAGTCTGCGCTGGAACAGCTGGCCGACGCCGACGACAACGCCCTGCAGCTGCTGCACGCCGCGCTGCAGCAACTGCAAAACCAGTTGCACCTAGACCCCGAATTCCAAAGTCCGGCCGATGTGCTGGCCTCGGCGATTGCCCAGATTGAGGACGTAGCCCACACCTTGCGCGCCTACCAGCGCCACAGCGAGCCGGATCCGCAGCAGTTGGCTGAACTTGATGCCCGCTTGGCGCTGTGGGTGTCACTGGCGCGGCGCTACAAACGCACCCCGGCTGAATTGGCCAGCGCCTTGGCCGGCTGGAAAGCCGAACTCGCGCAACTGGACGCCGCCGCCGATCTGGTGGGCCTGCAGCGCGAAGCCGATGCCGCCCAAGCGG
>CANFNE010000086.1 GCA_947448105.1 Burkholderiales bacterium | reverse complement strand
GGCGTTAAAGCCCAGTTGCGCGGCCAGATCGTCGAGCTTGACCGCCGTTTTGCCCTCGCGCTGCAGCAGTTTTTCCACCGCCTCGCGCCCTTTGGCCACGGTCTCGCCCATGGCCAGGGCGTTGAACCAGGCGCGCACCTTGGCGCGCGCACGGGGGCTTACCAAAAATCCCAGCTCCGGGTTGAGCCAGTCGCGCGAGGGGCCGCCTTCTTTGGCAGTGCTGATTTCTACCGTCTGGCCGTTTTTAAGCGCCGTGTGCAAGGGCACCATGGCGCCGTCCACCCGCGCACCACGGCAGCGGTGGCCTAACGTGGTGTGCACGCTGTAGGCAAAGTCCACCGGCGTGGCGCCCTGGGGCAATTCCACAATCGCCGCCTCGGGCGTGAGCACGTAAATCCGGTCGTCAAACACCGGCGCGGCCTCGGGCGCCGCACCCGGTGCGGGGGAGGCAGCCCGGTGCGCCGCGCCGCTGGACAACTCACGTTCCCAGGCCAGCAACTGGCGCAGCACCGCAATCTTGGCGTCGTACGCGCCGCTGGCCGACACCCCGGCGTAGCCCTTGGTGCCCGCCTCTTTGTAGGCCCAGTGCGCGGCCACGCCGTGCTCGGAATGCTGGTGCATGGCCTGGCTGCGGATTTGCACCTCGATGGGCTGGTCCTGGGCGTCGCGCACCACCGTGTGCAGCGACTGGTAGCCGTTGCCTTTGGGCTTGGCGATGTAGTCGTCAAATTCTTCCGTGATCGGCGAAAACTGGCTGTGCACCAGGCTCAGGGCGGCGTAACAGGCGTCCACGCTGGGCACGATCACGCGCAGCGCGCGGATGTCAAACACCTGGGCAAAGTCCAGCGACTTGCCACGCATTTTTTTGACAATGCTGTAGATGTGTTTGGGTCGGCCCTGCACCTGGGCGTCCAGGCCTTGGGAGCGCAAATCGCGCTCAAGCTGTTGGCGCACCTGTTCCACGGCGGTCTCGCGCTCGGTGCGCTTTTGGTCCAGCCACTGGGCGACCTGGCGGTAGGTCTCGGGCTCGAGAAAGCGAAAAGCCAGGTCTTCGATCTCCCATTTCACTTCCCAGATGCCCAGGCGGTTGGCCAGGGGCGCAAACACCTGCAGCGACTCGGCGGCCAGGCCCGGCGGCAGGGGGAGCTTGGCTGCAGCAAAATGGCGCAGGGTTTGCAGGCGCGAGGCCAGGCGCAGCATGACCACCCGCAAATCGCGCGAAAACGCCAGCAGCATCTTGCGCACGCTCTCGGTTTGCGCGGCAGCGGTTTGCGCCATGGGCGCGGCCTGGCCGCTGCGGCTGGCGGAGTTGTGGGCCATGCGCGCCATGCGCTGCAGGCGCACCAGCTTGGTGGTCTCGACCGCCAGGTCGGCAAAGCTGTCGCCAAAGGCTTTGGCAATCACCTCGTGCGGCTTGTTCAGGTGCTCGCAGGCGTAAACCAGGTAACTGGCCGCCTGCATGGCCTGCGAACCACCGATGGACGCCAGGATGGCGGCCACTGCGTCGGCATGGGCCAGGATGTTTTCACCGGTGTCGAGCAGCGCGTTTGAGAGCAGCGGCTCCGCAAAAGCGCGCGCGCGTGCCAGCGCGTCGGCCTGCGCTGGCAGGCTGTCAGCGGTGGCTGCCGCCAGGGCCGAAGGGCCATGGCCGGGCACGTCGGAGCCGTGGCGTTTCATAGCGGCCGCGCGCGGCTCAGGCTCCAGGAGCCAACAAGAAATCCATGACCGCATCGGTCTGGTCGCGGGCCACCAGCGTGGGCGCGTGGCCCACCCCGGCAAACTCGACCAGCCGCGCCTTGGGGCCGCGCTGCGTCATTTGCAAGGCGGTGGCCGGGGAAAGCAAATCCGAGTCCGCACCCCGGATCAACAAGGTCTGGGCGGTAATGGCGTCATAGGCCTGCCACATCAGGGCCTGTCCCTCGGCGGCGGCCTGCGGCGTCATCTGGCCAAAAGGCAGGGCAATAGCCGGGTCGTAATGCAGGGCGTACACCGCTTCTTCGAACGCCCCTTGAACTGCGTTGCTAACACGCTTGAGCATGGGCTTGGACAGTGCCAGCCACTGCGCCGGGGTGTGCGGGCCAAAGCTGCTGGCTATCGCCCACATGGCGTCGGCCGCCTCTTGCTCGGACGCGAAATGCCCGCTTTTACCAAGGTACTGGCCTATGCGCTGCAGGGCTGACCATTCGATGGTGGGGCCCACGTCGTTGAGCACCAGGCGGCGCACCGTCACCCCCACGCTGGGCGCCAGACTGCAGGCCACCATGCCAATCAAGCCCCCCATGCTGGTGCCCACCCAGTCCAGGGTCTGGGGTTGGAGTTCGGCCAGCAGCGCCAGCAGGTCGGCGGCGTAAGTGGGAATCTGGTAGCCCATCGGGTCGGTCAGCCAGTCGCTTTTGCCGCGCCCCACCACGTCGGGGCAGACCACGCGCAGCGCGCCACCGGCGCGTTCCACCAAGGTCTGCGCCAGCACATCAAAGTCGCGCCCCTGGCGGGTCAGACCGTGCACGCACAGCACCGTATGAGCGGCCTGGGGGTTGCCCCACTGCCAATAGGCCATGCGGTGCGGCTCGGGGGTGGTGCAAGACAGGAAATGCAGGGCGGGTGTGGACATGCGAAGGGGGCCCATCGGCGTAAGCGCCAAACCGGGTGGCAGATTGATAATGCTTGCATCCTAATGGATGCCCACCCCAGGGGCCTGGCCCCGTACTGACACAAGGAAGATTCCATGCTTAAAGGCAAAACCGCCCTCGTTACCGGCTCTACCAGCGGCATTGGCTTAGGGCTGGCCAAAGCCCTGGCCGCCCAGGGCGCCAATATTGTGATGAACGGCTTTGGCGACATCGAAGGCCCCAAGGCCGAAATTGCAGCCTATG
Source organism: Burkholderiales bacterium (assembly GCA_947448105.1). Classification (GTDB taxonomy): domain Bacteria; phylum Pseudomonadota; class Gammaproteobacteria; order Burkholderiales; family Burkholderiaceae_C; genus Allorhodoferax. The sequence goes on along the minus strand of CANFNE010000086.1, from coordinate 6,327 downwards.
GCGTGGCGGTCAGCTACCACGGCGCCGACATGAGCAAACCGGCCGAGATTGAAGCGATGGTGCGCCACACCGAGGCCACGTTTGGCGCGGTAGACATATTGGTCAACAACGCGGGCATCCAGCACGTGGCGCGTATCGAGAATTTCCCGCCCGAGCGCTGGGACGCGATTTTGGCCATCAACCTGAGCAGCGCTTTCCACGCCAGCCGTTTTGCGCTACCGGGCATGCGCGCGCGCAACTGGGGCCGCATTTTGAACGTGGCATCCGTCCACGGCCTGGTGGCCTCGGCCGAAAAATCGGCCTACGTGGCCGCCAAGCACGGCCTGGTCGGCCTGACCAAAGTCACCGCGCTAGAGAACGCCACCAGCGGCGTGACCTGCAACGCCATTTGCCCCGGCTGGGTGCTCACACCCCTGGTGCAAAAGCAGGTGGATGCCAAAGCCGCCGCCCTGGGCGTGAGCAACGCAGAGGCCACCGCGCTGCTGCTGGGCGAAAAAGAACCCTCGCTGCAATTCACCACGCCAGAAGAACTGGGCGCGCTGGCCGTGTTCTTGTGCTCGGCCGCCGGCAACAACGTGCGCGGCGTGGCCTGGAACATGGACGGGGGTTGGGCGGCGCAATAAGCGGTGCCTGCGGGCCTGGTGCCAGCGGCCTGCACCGGCCCGCGCATGTCCCCTTCCTTTTTCACCTGGACCCGCACCCGGCTCGCAGCGCTGCTGCTAGCGGCTGCCCTGGGTTTGCCGCTGCTGTGGAGCCTGGCGGCTGCGGCGCTTGCCGGGCTTGACGCGCGTGCGTGGGGCGCGCTTGCAGCGCAGCCACAAACCGCCCCGGCCTTGTGGCTGAGCCTGTACACCGGGCTGGCGGCAAGCGCATTGGCACTGGCAAGCACGGCGCTGCTGCTGGCCGCGAGTTACGGCACGCCGCGCTGGCCGCCACTGCAGGGGCGCCTGCCCGCCATGCTGGCGCTGCCGCATGCGGCTTTTGCCATCGGGCTGCTGCTGCTGATCGCCCCCTCGGGCTGGCTGGTGCGCCTTGGCGTGGCGCTGGTGTCACCCCTGAACACATGGCTGGGCTGGGGGCTGGCTTTGGACGCGCCACCGGCCTGGCAAAGCACGCAAGACCCCTGGGGTCTGGGGCTGGTGGGGGTGCTCACCCTCAAGGAAATTCCGTTTTTGCTGTGGGCGGCAGCCGCGCAGTTGCAGCGCCCGGATGTGGCACGGCGCCTGGCGCTGGAGCTGCGCCTGGCGCAAAGCCTGGGCTATAGCGCGCACAGTGCCTGGTGGCGTGTGGCATGGCCCCAGTTGCGCGCGCGCTTGCAAGCGCCGCTGCTGGCAGTGCTGGTCTACAGCCTGACGGTGGTGGACGTGGCGCTGCTCGCGGGCCCGAGCACGCCGCCCACGCTGGCGGTGTTGGCCTGGCAATGGCTGCAAGACGCCGACCCGGCGCGCAACGCCATGGGCGCGGCGGCGGCCTGGCTGCTGGCGGCGGTGGTGGCCGCGCTGGCGCTGGCCGCTCTGCTGGCGCAGCGCTATGGACGCAGCTGGGCGGCGGCGCGCCAGACGCGCGGTGTGGCGCGGGCCACGCCAGTGAAAGCCAGGGCTGCTGCGCCACACGGGGCGCAGACCAGCCCCAGCGCCGCGACCCGCCAGCCAAGCGCCGGGGGCAGGCGCTTTCACCGTGAGAACAGACGGGGCTGCTGGGGCACCGGCGCGTTGACGCTGGTTTACGCCGCCGTGGCCACCGCGCTGGGCCTGGGCAGCCTGGTCGGCGTGTGGCCCTTCCCCGACCTGTGGCCGCAGGCCTGTACGGATCAGGCCTGGCGCACGGTCGCTGCCAGTGCGTCCGTGGTCTGGACAACGCTGGCCCTGGCCCTGGCCAGCAGCGCGACGGCCTTGCTGTGGGCCGTGGCCTGGCTCGAATGCACGCCGCCCGCGTGGCAGCAGCGCCTGCAGGGTTTCATTTATCTGCCGCTGCTGCTGCCATCCGTGCTGTGGACCCTGGGTTTGCACCGGCTGGCGCTGGGCTGGGGCATTGACGGTGGGATGACGGGGCTGTGGCTGGCGCACAGCTTGTGCGTGCTGCCCTATGTGCTGCTGAGCTTGCAAGGGCCCTATGGCGGCTTTGACGCGCGGCTCCAAGCGGTGGCGGCCAGTCTGGGGCGCACGCGCTGGGCCTATGTGTGGTGCATCAAGTGGCCGCTCTTGCGCGCTGCGCTGGCGGCCAGTGTTGCGGTGGGGTTTGCGGTAAGCGTGGCGCAGTACCTGCCCACCTTGTACGTGGGCGCCGGGCGCTTTGCCACCGCGACCACCGAAGCCGTAGCCCTGGCCGCCGGTGGCCAGCGTTCGCTGATGGCGGCGTTTGCCGCGCTGCAGTGGCTGCTGCCCGCGCTGGTGTTTGGCCTGGCGACCTGGGCGGGAAGCGCACGCCGCTTTGCGCCACGTGCAGTGGTGTCGCAGCCCCTGGCCACAGCGGGCAAATAACTGTCACACACCCTGCATTAGCATCAGCGCGCCCATGGCCACCCACGACACCCCTCCCTTGCTGCAAATCCGCCTTTACTGCCTGCGCACGCACAACAGCGTGCTGCTGCACGACCTGGCGCTGGACGTGCCCGCCGGTGCGGTGCACACCGTCATGGGCGCCAGTGGTGTGGGTAAATCGAGCCTGCTGGCCGCCGTGTGCGGCAGCCTGGACGACGGCCTGCAGTTTGAAGGCACGGTGCACCTCAACGGCCAGCGCATCGACACCCTGCCCACGCACCAGCGCCGCGTGGGTTTGCTGCTGCAAGACGACTTGCTGTTTGCGCACCTGAACGTGCTGGAAAACCTGCTGTTTGCCGTGCCCGCTGGAGCGCAGGCGACGCGCCGCGCGCAGGCGCTGGCAGCGCTGGCCGAGGTGGAGCTGCCAGACTGTGCCGACGCCGACCCTGCCACCCTGTCGGGCGGCCAGCGCGCGCGGGTGGCGCTGGCGCGCGCGCTCTTGGCCCAGCCGCGGGCGCTGATGCTCGACGAGCCCTTTGCCCAACTCGACGCGCCGCTGCGCCAGCGCATGCGCGCGCTGCTGTTTGGCGCGGTGGCGGCGCGCGGCATTGCCGCTGTGTTGGTCACGCATGACGCAGCCGATGTGGCCGATGTCCGGCGTCTGACCCAGCTGCCCTGAGCGGCGCCCCCGAGCGCCGACAATCGCCCCATGCTTGACCGCTTTGCCCTGCGCCTGATCCAACCCGCCGTGCGCTTGCTGGCGCGCCCCTTGGCGGCAGCGGGTGTGCACGCCAATACCCTGACCTGGACGGGCTTTGCCGTCGGCATGCTCGGGGCCGTGCTGGTCACGCAAGCGGCCTTTGCGCCGGCTTTGCTGGCCTTCGCCGCCTCGCGCCTGTGCGACGCGCTTGACGGCGCCCTGGCGCGCCAAACCCAGGCCACCGACCTGGGTGGCTTTTTGGACATCACGCTGGACTTCGTGTTTTACGCCAGCGTCCCGCTGGCCTTTGCCTTTGCCGACCCGGCACGCAACGCGCTGGCCAGCGCGGTGGTGCTGGCGGCTTTTGTGGGCACGGCCAGCAGTTTTTTGGCTTTTGCGGCGCTGGCGGCCAAGCGCGGTATGCGCAGCCTGGATTACCCCGACAAGTCGTTTTACTTTTTGGGCGGCCTGACCGAAGGCACCGAAACGCTGGCGTTTTTTGCCGCCGCCTGCCTGTGGCCGGACGGCTTTGCGCCGCTGGCCTATGGTTTTGCCGCCTTGTGCGTTGTGACGCTGGTCGCGCGCCTGGTGTGGGGTATGCGCGCTTTTGCCCACGACCTGGCGCTGCCTGCGCGCGAGGCAGGCCATGACTGAGGTCGCTGCGCCCGCCACCGCCGCACGCGAGCGCCGCAGACCACGCGGGCGCTGGACGCCCGGCTGGCGCGTGGGCTTGCTGCTGGTCTTGGCCGCCGCCGTGGCCGTGTGGTGGTCGCTGGGCCCGGACGAGGCCAGCGGCCTGTCGGTGCTCAAGGCGCAGCATGCTTTCTTAATGGCCTGGTACCAGGACAGGCCATGGCAGCTGCGAGCGGCATTTTTTGCCTTGTACGTCGCGGTAGCCACGCTCTCGGTCCCTGGAATTTCGGTGTTGACCGTGGCCGCAGGCGCGGTATTTGGCCTGGGCTGGGGCGTGCTGCTGGTGTCTTTTGCGTCCACCGTGGGCGCGACGCTGTCGTTCTGGCTTTCGCGCTACCTGCTGGGCGACTGGCTGCGTGCGCGTATGGGGCCGCGCGTGCTGGCAGTGCGCGCCCACGTGGAACAAGAAGGCGCCTTTTACTTGCTGAGCTTGCGCCTCATGCCCGTGGTTCCTTTTGGCGTGATCAACCTGCTCATGGGCCTCACCGCCATGCGCACCCGCACGTTTTACGCGGTCAGCCAAATCGGCATGCTGGCCAGCACCGTGGTGTTTGTGAGCGCAGGTCAGCAGCTCGGCAGCATCCAAAACGCCAGCGACGCGCTCCAACCCGGCATGCTGGGCGCCTTGCTGGGGCTGGGCTTGCTGGTGGCGCTCTTGCCAAAAATCAGCAAAAGGGTGCTGGAACGCTTGCGCCAGCGCAAGCTGCTCGCGCCCTGGCGCCGCCAGCGGCCCCGGCGGTTTGACACCAACTTGGTGGTCATTGGCGCAGGCGCGGGTGGCCTGGTGTCGGCCTATATTGCCGCTGCGGCGCAGGCGAAAGTCACTTTGGTAGAAGCCAACGCCCTAGGCGGCGACTGCCTGCATTACGGCTGCGTGCCCAGCAAAGCGCTGATCCAAAGCGCCAAGGTGGCGCACCAGGTCCGCACGGCGGCGCAGTTTGGCGTGCAGCCGTGCGCGACGGGTGCGCAGGCGCTGGACTGGCCGGCCCTGATGGCGCGCATTGCCCGGGTGATTGCCAGCATTGCGCCGCACGACAGCGCCGAGCGCTACACCGCGATGGGCGTCGACGTGCTGCAAGGCCACGCCAAGATCACCAGCCCCTGGACGGTGGAGGTGACCCGGCCCGACCGCAGCGTGCAGCACCTTCGCACCCGCAGCATCGTGATCGCCGCAGGTGCGCAGCCCGTGGTGCCCGATCTGCCCGGGCTGCACGAGGTCGGCTTTGCCACCAGCGACACGCTGTGGGCGCAACTCGCGCAGTGCACCGCGCTGCCCCGGCGCATCGTTGTCTTGGGCGGCGGGCCTGTTGGCTGCGAACTGGGCCAGGCTTTTGCCCGCCTGGGCGCCGAAGTCACGCTGATAGAAGCCGGGCCACGCCTGCTGGCGCGTGAGGACGAGGAGGTGTCAGCCTTGGTACAAACCGCGCTGCAGAGGGACGGCGTGCAGGTGCTGTGCGCGCACCATGCGCTGCGCTGCGCGCGCACAAGCACGGACAAAACCACCACTGTGCGCCACGCGGCCACCGCCAAAGAACAGGTGCTGGCCTTTGACCTGCTGGTCTGCGCTGTGGGCCGGCGCGCACGCCTGACGGGCTACGGTCTGGAAGACCTGGGCATCAGCACCGAGGACACCCAGCGCACCGTGCCGACCAACGCCTATCTGCAAACCGTGTTTCCCACCATCTACGCCGCAGGCGACGTGGCCGGGCCCTACCAACTGACCCACGCTGCAGCGCACCAGGCCTGGTACGCCACGGTCAACGCCTTGTTTGGCGACTTCAAGCGCTTTGCCGCCGACTACCGCCACCTGCCCGCCACCACCTTTGTCGCCCCGGAAGTGGCGCGCGTAGGCCTGAACGAACAAGACGCGCAGGCCCGCGGACTGCGCTATGAAGTCACCCGTTTTGACCTGGCCGACCTGGACCGCGCCCTGACCGACGCCGGCAGCACCCCGCCCTCGGGCTTTGTCAAAGTGCTGACCACGCCGGGCAAAGACCGCATCCTGGGCGCCACCATCGTCGCTGCGCACGCCGGGGACATGCTGGCCGAATACGTGCTGGCCATGCGCCACGGCCTGGGCCTCAAAGCCATTTTGGGCACGGTCCACGCTTATCCAACCTTTGCGGAGGCCAACAAGTACGCGGCAGGCGCCTGGCAGCGGGCCCATGTGCCCAAGCGCCTCATGGCATGGGCGCGGGTGTTTCATGCCTGGCGGCGGGGCTGATTTTTTTGGGATTTTTGGGAAACCCTGTTCCCCCCCTATCCCCCCAGCCCCCTTTTCTCCCCGGCGGGTTGCACCCCCCCTATCCCCCCAGCCCCCTTTCCACCCCCACCGGGGCGGAAAGGGGGAGCGAACAACCACATTTAGTTTCGTCGCTTCGGCCAGCCTTCTACCGCCGTGGCACCTCGAGCAATGGGTGAGCACCAGTTCGCCGAAACGTGGCACAAGGTGTC
>CANFNE010000085.1 GCA_947448105.1 Burkholderiales bacterium | reverse complement strand
GCCGCCGATGCTTTGTATATGGAGATCCATTTATGTCCCTGACGCTTTGGCAGCACTGCACGCTGGCCACCCTGCAGCCCGACTCTGGGCATGCTGAAGTCGCGCAGCCTTACGGCCTGGTGCCCGACGGAGCTATGGTGGTGCAGGGCGCCACCCTGAAATGGGTGGGCCCCTTGGCAGAGTTGCCCGAAGCCCTGCGCGCCCAATGCAGCACGCAGCACGACGCCGGTGGCGCGCTCATCACCCCGGGGCTGATCGATTGCCACACGCACCTGGTCTATGGCGGCGACCGCGCGGCGGAGTTTGAGCAGCGCCTGCAAGGCGTGGGCTACGAAGAAATCGCCCGCCAGGGCGGCGGCATTGCGTCCACGGTGCGCGCCACGCGGGCTGCCAGTGCCGACCAACTCCAGGCCAGCGCCGCGCGGCGCCTGCGCCATCTGCTGGCCGAAGGCGTGACCACCCTCGAGATCAAATCGGGCTACGGCCTGGCGCTGGAGCATGAGCGCAAATGCCTGCAAGTGGCACGCGCCCTGGGCGCCGATTACGCGGTGGCTGTGCGCACCACCTTTTTGGGCGCCCATGCCTTGCCACCCGAATGTGCCGGTCAAAGCGATGCTTATATGGACGCAGTGCTGCGCATGCTGCCGGTGCTGCACGGCGAAGGGCTGGTGGACGCGGTGGACGCGTTTTGCGAGCGCATCGCGTTTAGCCCGGCCCAAACCGCGCGCTTGTTTGAAGCGGCGCGCGCCCTGGGCCTGCCGGTCAAGCTGCACGCCGAGCAACTAAGCGACAGCGGCGGCGCGCAACTCGCGGCCAGTTTTGGCGCCCTGAGCTGCGACCACCTGGAATGGTTGTCCGAAGAGGGCGCCGCTGCCATGTCGCAGGCGGGCAGCGTGGCGGTTCTCTTGCCCGGCGCTTTTTATTTTTTGCGCGAAACCAAGCTTCCGCCCGTGGACCTGCTGCGCCGCCACGGCGTGCCCATGGCCGTGTCTACCGACTGCAACCCCGGCACCTCGCCGTGCACCTCGCTCTTGCTCATGCTCAATATGGCGTGCACGCTGTTTCGCCTGACGCCCGAAGAAGCGCTGGCCGGCGTCACCCGCCACGCCGCGCAGGCGCTGGGCCTGAAAGACCGGGGCGTGCTGGCACCCGGCATGCGCGCCGACTTTGTGCTGTGGGACGTGACGCACCCGGCCCAACTGGCCTATGCGCTTGGCGCCAACCCCCACATGCAAACCGTTTTTGAAGGCCAGGTGCGATGACCGATTCCCCAAGTTACTCTTTACGCCAAGGCAGCTCACCGCTTTTGGTCAGCATGCCGCACGTGGGCACCCATATTCCGCCCGAGCTGCATGCGCACTATGTGCCGCGCGCCTTGGCGCTGGAAGACACCGACTGGCACCTCGAGCGCCTGTACGACTTTGTACCCCAGCTCGGCGCCAGCGTGCTGTGCGCGCAGATCAGCCGCTATGTGATTGACCCAAACCGCCCGCCGGACGACGCGCCCATGTACCCCGGTGCCAGCAACACCGAGCTCTGCCCCACGCGCTTTTTTACCGGCGAGCCCCTGTACCACGGCGGCTGCGCCCCCGACGCACCAGAGCGCGCGCGCCGGCGCAGCCTCTACTGGGAGCCCTACCATCAGGCGCTGCACGCCGAGCTGGTGCGCATCACCGCCCTCCATGGCTACGCCTTGCTGTGGGACGCGCACAGCATCCGCTCGCAAATTCCCTGGCTGTTTGAGGGCGTGCTGCCCGACCTCAACATCGGCACCGCCAGCGGCCAAAGCGCCCATGCGTCCATCGCCCAGGCCGTGCAGGCGGTTTGCGCAGATGCGCCGCACACCCGCCATGTGCTCAACGGCCGCTTCAAGGGCGGCTTTATTACCCGCCACTACGGCGCGCCAGACCGCCATGTGCACGCGGTGCAGCTGGAGATGTGCCAAAGCCTGTACATGCACGAGACCGCGCCTTTTGCGTATGCGCCAGAACGGGCACAGCAGATTCAACCCCAGTTGCAGGCCATGCTCGTGGCCGCTGTGCAAGCTTGCAAGGACTTGTATGCGCCCCACTGAAACCCGCTTTTTTGCCCCCCAAGCCTGGGTTAACGGCGCCTGGGCTTATGACGTGCTGCTCACGGCAGATGCCAGCGGCCACTGGTCTGGCATTGCGCCGGGCGCCACGCCAGCCGAGTGCGCCGGTGCGCAGTTGCTGGCCGGGCCGGTCTTGCCCGGCGTGGTCAACGCCCACAGCCACGCTTTTCAGCGCGCCATCGCCGGGCTGACCGAGCAGCGCAGTGCGGCCACCGGTGCGAACGCGGGCGCCAGCAGTGACGATTTTTGGAGCTGGCGCGAGCGCATGTACGCTGCAGCCTTGCGCATTTCGCCCGAGCAGCTCGAGCACATCGCCACCTTGCTTTACACCGAACTGCTGGCTGGCGGCTACACCCAGGTCTGTGAATTCCATTACCTGCACAACGCGGCTGCGGGTGCCCCGGCCGCCCCGGCGCTCGAGATGTCCATGGCCCTGGTGCGCGCCGCGCAGCGCGTGGGCATGGGCATCACCCTCTTGCCCACGCTGTACATGCGCGCGGGCTTTGGCGCCAGCACCCTGCGCAGCGAGCAGCAGCGCTTTGCGTCCACGCCCGCATCCATCTGCCGCCTGGTGGACGATGTGCAAGCCCAAACCCGGGGCATGGCGCAGGTGAACGTGGGCGTGGCGGTGCATTCGCTGCGCGCCGCCGACGCGCCAGCGATCGCCGAGCTGGCGCAGTTTGCTCGTAATCGCGGCCTGCCGGTGCACATCCACATCGCCGAGCAAGAGCAGGAAATTAAGGATTGCATCGCCCACACCGGGCAGCGCCCGGTGCAGTGGCTGCTGGAGAACCTGCCGGTCAACGCCCGCTGGAACCTGGTGCACGCCACCCACACCAGCACGCAAGAGCTCGCCGGTGTGGCCCAAGCGGGCGCGAGCATCGTCATTTGCCCCAGCACCGAAGCGAACTTGGGCGACGGCGTGTTTGACTTCAGCGCCTATTGCGCCTTGGGTGGGCGCTGGAGCGTGGGCTCGGACAGCCACGTCACGCGGAGTTGGAGCGAAGAGCTGCGCCTGCTGGAATACGGCCAGCGCCTGGTGCAAAAAAAGCGCAATGTGGCCGCCCACTGCGGGCCCAGCACCAGCAGCGCCGCCAATCTGCTGGAGGCCGCACTGGGCGGCGGCCAAGCGGCCACCGCGCTGCCCCTGGGCGGCTTGCAGACCGGAAACCGCGCCGACTTTCAGGTGCTTGACGGCCAGGCTTCTGGCCTCTTGGGTGCTCCGCGCGCGCACGTGCTCGACGCCTGGGTCTTTTCCAGCCCTGCTGCCGCACCCCACGCGGTGTATGTGGCGGGCCAAACGGTGGCGCACGGCGCCGATGGCGCACGTGCCAGTGCGTTCGCACAAACCATGGGTGCGCTGTGGGGAGCCTTCAGTACCTGAAGCACCACGGCTTCGCGTGCTACTGCCAGCTCCCTCCCTCGCCCCCTCGGTTCCCCTTTGACACTCCCAATCGTTCCTCCACCCCAGTCGGACCGCAGCTTCTTCGAGTCGCTTGCGGCCATGCTGGGCATTGCGCTGGCCTTCATGCTGATTGCCCTGAACACCTCGGTGGTGGGTACGGCCATGCCGCGCATCGTGGCCGATTTGAGCGGGTATGACTTGTACCAATGGGCGGCGTCGGCCTTTTTGGTGGGCAACGCGGTCATGATTCCGATTACCGGACGCCTGGGCGATTTGCATGGGCGCAAGCCCTTTGTGCTGGCGGCGGTGGTTTTGTTTGCCCTGGCGTCGATTGCCTGCGCGGCTTCGCAAACCATGTTGCAACTCGTCGGTGCGCGCGCCTTGCAGGGGTTGGCCGGCGGCATGCTGTTGGGCGTGGCTTCGGCCTGTGTTCCCGACTTGTTTCCGGACGCGGTGCAGCGCGTGCGCTGGCAGGTTCTGCTGTCGGCCGGCTACGGCGTGGCGCTGGCCGTGGGGCCGTGGCTGGGCGGGTGGCTGACCGAACATGCGGGCTGGCGCTATGTGTTTTTGGTCAACCTGCCGCTGGCGCTGGCCGCGCTCGTGATGGTGTGGCGCTATTTCCCGCACATCGTGCAGCATGCGCAAGGTGAGCGCAGCATTGACTGGCTGGGCGCGCTTTTGCTGTTGCTGGCCATTGGTGGCTTGCTGGCAGCGGCCGAAACCAGCCAGATGCATGGCTTTGGCAGTGTGCAGGCGCTGGGCCTGTGGGCGGGCACGGGGGCGCTCATTTACGGTTTTTTTCGACACCAGTACCACACCCGAGCGCCCATCATCGCGCCCGAGCTGCTCGACAACCGGGGTGCGCGCACGCTCATGGTTCTGGGCCTGCTCACCGGTCTGACCATGTTTACTTTGATTTTTTATACCCCCCTGCTTTTGCAGGGCAGCTTTGGCCAGTCGCCGCATGAGGCCGGGGTGGTGATGACGCCGCTGCTGGTGCTCATCACCGTTGGCAGCATCGTCAATTCACGGCTCTTGCCGCGCTTGCAACGCGCTGAGCGGCTGATCGCCTGGGGCCAGCTGGGCACCATGCTGGCCTGCCTCTTGCTGGCGCAGGTGGACGCTCACACGCCTATCGCCCTTTTGATGGCCATTTTTGGCCTGTGCGGCTTTAGCCTGGGTTTTCAGCTGCCCAATTTGTCCTTGCAAATCATGGCGGTGGCCGGGCGCAGGCACATGGGTGTGGCCTCGGCGCTGGCGCAGTCCACCCGCATGGTTGGCAGCATGGTGGGTGTGGGCGTGGCCAGCGTGCTGGTCAATGCCTTTTATGCCCGCCACACGGCGGCGGCGCTGCTGCGGTACCAGATGACTGACACGGCACTGGCCAAGCTCTTGTCCTCGCCCCAAGTGCTGATTCGCCAACAAGACCAGGACACCTTGCAGGCGCTGGCCCAAGGCCTGGGCCTGGACGCCGCGCCCTTGTTGGAAGCCGCGCGCCAGGGGCTGGTCAGCGGCACGCATGCAGCGTTTTTGCTGTGTGCCGTGATTGCGGGCTTGAGTGTCTTGATGAGCTGGCGCTTGCCGCACTACACGATTCGCCCCCAGGCCGCACCCGCCCCCACCGGCGACGAAGGTGACTAAGTCGACGAAGACGCGCGCGCCGCAGGGCTGACAATGGCGCGGTTCGTCCACAGGAGCCGACATGTCCACACCCGCATCCCCTTACAACCCGACCGCGCCCAGCCGCAGCGACATCGACGCCACGCCCGGCGCACTGCTTTTGGAGTTTGGCGTGGGCTGGTGCGGCCACTGCCAGGCGGCAGAGCCTGCCATTCTGCAGGCCTTGCAGGCCCATTCCCCACTCGCACATATGCGCATCGAAGACGGCCCGGGCCGGGCACTGGGGCGCTCGTTCAAGGTCAAGTTGTGGCCGACCTTGGTGTTGATGCTCCATGGCCAGGAACTGGCCCGCCTGGTGCGCCCGACGCAAGCATCGCAAGTCCAGGATTTGTTGCGCCAGGTGCCCGCCGGGTGCCCCAAAGAGAAAGGGTTTGCTGCTAAGTAAATAGCAGCAAACCCTTGATTGCATTGGTGCCGGAGAGATGAATCGAACACCCGACCTTCTCATTACGAATGAGCTGCTCTACCGACTGAGCTACACCGGCGCACCGCCTGAATTATAGCCAGTGGGCCCCCGGCATTATTAGCCCTGCGCGGCCGCTTGCGCGTAATAGCGCGTGACCCGCTCCACCTCGTTTTTGGAGCCCAAGACCACGCTCACGCGCTGGTGCAACTGGGCCGGCGCGATGTCCATGATGCGTTGCTGGCCATTGGTGGAGGCGCCACCGGCCTGTTCGATCAGCCAAGACATGGGGTTGGCCTCGTACATCAGGCGCAGCTTGCCGGGTTTGTGGGGTTCGCGCTTGTCCCAGGGGTACATAAAGACGCCCCCGCGCGTGAGGATGCGGTGCACATCGGCCACCATGCTGGCAATCCAGCGCATATTGAAGTTCTTGCCGCGCGGGCCCTCGGTGCCTTGCAGGCATTCGTCGATGTAGCGGCGGGTGGGTGCGTCCCAATGGCGCATATTGCTCATATTGATGGCAAATTCCTGCGTGTCCTCGGGAATCGTCACGTGCTCTTGTGTCAGCACAAACGAGCCTTGCTCGCGGTCCAGCGTAAACATGGCCACGCCCCGGCCCACGGTCAGCACCAAAGTGGTTTGCGGGCCGTAGACGCAATAGCCCGCGGCCACTTGCTGGCTACCGGCCTGCAGAAAGTCGCCTTCGGTAACCGCCGGGCCTTCGGGCTTGCGCAGCACGCTAAAAATCGTGCCGATGCTCACGTTCACGTCGATATTGCTCGAACCGTCCAAAGGGTCAAACAGCAGCAGGTATTCGCCTTGGGGATAGCGGTTGGGAACGACGTAGATGTCTTCCATCTCTTCGCTGGCCATGGCCGCGAGGTGGCCGCCCCATTCATTGGCTTCGATCAGCACTTCGTTGGCAATGATGTCGAGCTTCTTCTGGATCTCGCCTTGCACGTTTTCGGTCTGCGCTGCGCCCAGCACGCCGCCTAAAGCGCCTTTGTTCACCGCGTGGCTAATGCTTTTGCAAGCGCGCGCCACCACTTCAAGCAGCAGGCGCAGTTGCGCGGGGATGGTGCCGTCAACGCGTTGTTGCTCGACCAGGTAGCGGGTGAGCGAAATGGGGTTTGCCATGGGTTTGCCTTGTGTTGTGTTTATTCGGCCAGCGCGTGGTCGATGACCTCGCGCACGTCGTTGCTCAGGTCGGCCTTGGCAGCCACGCGCTGCAGCGCTTCACGGGCGCCGCTGCGGTAGGGTTCGGCCAGGCGTTTCCAGCGGTCCAGCGCGCGCGCCAAGCGGGCGGCCACCTGCGGGTTGATGGCGTCGAGCGCAATCACCTGCTGGCTCCAGAACACATAACCGGCCGCATCTGCGCGGTGGAAGGCGCCAGGGTTGGCGCTGCAGTAGCTAAAGATCACGCTGCGCGCGCGGTTGGGGTTGCGCAGCTGGAAGTCGGTGTGTTCGAGCAACTGGCGTACCTCACGCAGCACCTGGCCGCCCCGGTCGCAGGCGCCGGCTTGCATGGAAAACCATTTGTCAATGACTAGGGGCTCGTCTTTGAACTGGGCGTGAAAGAGCTGCAGCGCCCGTGCCGCCAGAGGGTGGCCGCTGCCAATCAGGGCTTGCAGGGCATTGGCCCGGTCGGTCATATTGCTGGCGTCTTTGAAGCGTTGCAGCGCCTTGCCGGGCCACACCGCGTCGCCCGAGGCATGGGCCGCCAGACACAGATGCGCCAAGGCCTGGCCGGTCAGTGCACGCCGCCCGGCAGATGTGGCGTCAGGGCGAAAGCCGCCGCTGTCCTGGTGCGTGGCATAGGCCCATTCCCAGTCGGCGTAGAGCGCGGTGGCCAGTTGCAGGCGCATCGCTTCGCGCACGGTATGGATGCGCTGCGGGTCAACCACGGCGAGCTGCTCGGCGATATAGACCTCGGATGGAAGGGTCAACACCAGCTCTTTGAAGGCCGCGTCCAGGCTCGGGTGGCGCAGCACCTCGCGCAAAGCATTCAGCAGTGTGGCGTCAAGCAGCTGCGCAGGTGCATGGTCGGCCTGCATGGCGCCAAGGGCACAGCGCAGCAGCAGGCGCTGACCCGCTTCCCAGCGGTTAAAGGGGTCGCTGTCGTGGGCCAGCAGCGCGAGCAGTTGTGCGTCGGTGTATTCAAAGTCCAGCACCACCGGGGCAGAAAAGCCGCGCAGGATGGACGGCACCGGTTCCTCAAGCACGTTGACGAAGGTGATCGACTGGTTTTGCTCGGTCATCACCAGCAGGTAGTCGGTGCTGGCGGCGCTGCTGGCGGCGGTTTGCAAGGGCAGGGCGGCGCCGCTGTTGGCGCCCACCAGGCCCAGGCGCACCGGGATGACAAACGGCGCCTTGGGTTCCTGGCCCGGGGTGGGGGCGCAGTTTTGCATCAGCGTGAGCGTGTAGGTCTGGGCAGCGGCGTCAAACTGGCCGCTGGCGGTCAGGTGTGGCGTGCCGGCCTGGCTGTACCAGCGCTTGAACTGGGGCAAGAGCGCGGCCAGGCTGGAGGCCGGGTTGGCGTCCGCAATGGCCTGGGCAAAGTCGTCGCAGGTGACGGCCTGGCCGTCAAAGCGCTCGAAATACAGCTTCATGCCGCGCGCAAAACCGGCGCGTCCACTGGCCTCGTCGCCCTGGGCGGCCAGGGTTTGCATCATGCGCACGACCTCAGCGCCTTTTTCGTAGATGGTGACGGTGTAGAAGTTGTTGATTTCTACATAGCTGTCGGGCCGCACCGCATGGGCCATGGGGCCGGCGTCCTCAGGGAACTGGGCAGTGCGCAGCACCCGCACGTCTTCAATGCGCTTGACGGCGCGGGCCGAGGGGTCGGCGCACAGGTCCTGGCTGAATTCCTGGTCGCGAAACACGGTTAAGCCTTCTTTGAGGCTCAACTGGAACCAGTCGCGGCAGGTGATGCGGTTGCCGGTCCAGTTGTGGAAGTATTCGTGGCCCACCACGCTTTCGATATTGGCGTAGTCCACGTCCGTGGCCGTGGCCGGGTTGGCCAGCACGTACTTGGTGTTGAAGATGTTCAGGCCCTTGTTCTCCATGGCGCCCATATTGAAGTCGCTGGTGGCCACAACCATGAAACGTTCCAGGTCCAGCGGCAGGCCAAAGCGCGCCTCGTCCCAGGCCACACTTGCCATGAGCGAATGCATGGCGTGCTCGGTCTTGTCCAGGTCGCCGGGGCGCACATAGACCTGCAGCACGTGTTCTTTGCCGGCCAGCGAACTGATGCGCTGCTCGCGGCACACCAGTTGCCCGGCTACCAGGGCAAACAGATAGGCGGGCTTTTTGTGCGGGTCCACCCACTGCGCAAAGTGGCGGCCGTCGGGCAGGTCGCCGTGGTCCACCAGGTTGCCGTTGGACAGCAGCACCGGATACGCGGCTTTGTCGGCGCGCAGGGTGACGGTGTAGCTGGCCATCACATCGGGACGGTCTAGGAAGTAGGTGATGCGCCTAAAGCCCTCGGCCTCGCACTGGGTAAAAAACGAATCGTTGCTCACATACAAGCCCATGAGCTTGGTGTTTTTGACCGGTGCGCAGGTGGTGAATATCTCCAGCGCAAAGGGCTCGGGGCCTTCGGGCAGGTTTTCCAGCACCAGTTTTTCGCCGTCCATCTTG
>CANFNE010000084.1 GCA_947448105.1 Burkholderiales bacterium | reverse complement strand
CATGGAGACCGCCAACATGGCGTTGGCGCCCAGGCGGCTCTTGTTTTCGGTGCCGTCCAGGTCAATCAGTGTTTTGTCCAGAAAGGCCTGCTCGGAGGCGTCCAGGCCCAACACGGCTTCGGAGATTTCGGTGTTGATGTGGTCTACCGCCTTGCGCACGCCCTTGCCCAGGTAGCGCATGTGGTCGCCGTCGCGCAGTTCAATGGCCTCGCGTGAACCGGTGGAAGCGCCCGAGGGCACAGCCGCGCGGCCCATGGTGCCGCTTTCCAGCAACACATCGCATTCCACGGTCGGGTTGCCCCGGCTGTCCAAAATCTCGCGTCCCACTATGTCCACAATTGCGCTCATCGCTGGTCTTTCAAAAGGTTGTTGTCAATAAATCTCTGGCAGCCCACGCATTCAATGCGTTTCAGGGCGGCGCTGCGTTGTACGTTGCTTACTGGAAGTTATTTTCCAGAAACGGGGTTTTTTTGCTTACGTAATCCAGCGCCACCAGGGTTTCCAGCAGTGCGCGCATGTGTTTGAGGGGCACGGCGTTGGGGCCGTCGCTCAAAGCCTTGGACGGATCCGGATGGGTTTCCATGAACAAACCTGCCACGCCCACGGCCACCGCTGCACGCGCCAGCACCGGCACCATTTCGCGCTGGCCGCCGCTGCTTGTGCCTTGCCCGCCGGGCAATTGCACCGAATGCGTGGCGTCAAACACCACGGGCGCGCCGGTCTCGCGCATGATGGCCAGGCTGCGCATGTCGCTTACCAGGTTGTTGTAGCCAAAGCTTGCGCCGCGCTCGCAGGCCATGAAGTTGTCTTCGGGAAGGCCGGCCTCGCGCGCCGCAGTGCGCGCCTTGTCGATCACGTTTTTCATGTCGCCAGGCGCCAGAAACTGGCCCTTCTTGATATTCACCGGCTTGCCGGACTGGGCCACGGCGCGGATGAAATCGGTCTGGCGGCACAAAAAGGCCGGGGTTTGCAACACATCGACCACGCTGCAGACTTGGGCGATTTGGTCTTCGCTGTGGATGTCGGTGAGCACCGGCACGCCGAGCTCGCGCTTGACCTTGGCCAAAATCTCCAGCCCCTTGTCGATGCCGGGGCCACGAAAGGTGGTTCCGCTGGAGCGGTTGGCCTTGTCAAAGCTGCTCTTGAAGATAAAGGGAATGCCCAAGGCGGAGGTGATTTCTTTCAGCGTCCCTGCGGTATCCATCTGCAACTGCTCAGATTCGATCACGCAGGGGCCTGCGATCAAGAAAATCCGGTGCTCCAAGCCAACGTCAAATCCGCAAAGTTTCATGCTGCGACCTTCAAGGACTTGCCCGCCAGTTGGTGGTCCAGTGAGGCGCGGATGAAGGCGTTGAACAGCGGGTGGCCGTCCCAGGGCGTGGATTTGAATTCGGGGTGGAACTGCACACCCACAAACCAGGGGTGCACGGCTTGGGGCAGTTCGACCATTTCGGTCAGTTGCTCGCGCTGGGTCAGGGCCGAGATCACCAGACCGGATTTGCGCAGTTGGTCCAGATAGTTAACGTTGGCCTCATAGCGATGGCGGTGGCGCTCGGTCACTACGTCGCCATAGATGGCGTGGGCAATGGTGTTTTTCGCCACGTCCGAGCTTTGCGCACCCAGGCGCATGGTGCCGCCCAGGTCGGAGTTTTTGTCGCGGGTGTTAATGGTGCCGTCGCTGTCTTTCCACTCGGTGATCAGCGCGATCACGGGGTGGGGCGTATCGGCCTCAAATTCGGTGCTGTTGGCGTCTGCCAGGCCGGCCACGTGGCGGGCAAATTCGATGGTCGCCACTTGCATACCTAAGCAAATGCCCAGGTAAGGCACCTTGTTTTCGCGCGCAAAGCGGGCGGCGGTGATTTTTCCTTCAATGCCGCGCTTGCCAAAACCGCCGGGCACCAGCACCGCGTCAAACTTGGCCAGCTGCTGCACCGACTCCGGCGTGATGGTTTCGGAGTCGATGTAGCTGATCTTCACCTTGACATGGTTTTTCATGCCAGCATGGCGCAGCGCCTCGTTGAGCGACTTGTAGCTGTCGGACAAATCAACGTACTTGCCCACCATGGCGATGCTGACCTCGCCTTCGGGGTGTTCCGTCTCGTAGACCAAATCGTCCCAGCGCTTGAGTTTGGCTGGAGGTGTGTTGAGGCGCAGCTTGTCGCAAATCAGGCCGTCCAGGCCCTGCTCGTGCAGCATGCGCGGCACTTTGTAGATGGTGTCCACGTCCCACATGGAGATCACGCCCCACACCGGCACGTTCGAGAACAGCGAGATTTTCTGCCGCTCTTCATCAGGAATCGGGCGGTCAGCGCGGCACACCAGCGCGTCGGCCTGGATACCGATTTCGCGCAGCTGCTTGGCGGTGTGCTGGGTGGGTTTGGTTTTGAGTTCGCCGGCTGCCGCAATCCAGGGCACGTAGCTCAGGTGCACAAAAGCGGTGTTGTTCGGCCCCATTTGCAGGCTCATCTGGCGCACAGCTTCCAAGAAGGGCAGGGACTCAATGTCGCCCACGGTGCCGCCAATTTCCACAATGGCCACGTCCACCGCATCGGGCTCGCCCAGGCGGGCGCCGCGTTTGACGAATTCCTGGATTTCGTTGGTGACGTGCGGGATCACTTGCACCGTCTTGCCCAAATAGTCGCCGCGGCGCTCTTTGTCGAGCACGCTTTTGTAGATTTGACCGGTGGTGAAATTGTTGGCCTTGCGCATGCGGGTTTCCACAAAGCGCTCGTAATGGCCCAAGTCGAGGTCGGTTTCTGCGCCGTCGTCGGTGACGAACACCTCGCCGTGCTGCAGGGGCGACATGGTGCCCGGGTCGACGTTGAGGTAGGGATCGAGTTTGATCAGGGTGACTGTCAGACCCCGCGATTCCAAGAGCGCGGCGAGGGAGGCGGATGCAATTCCCTTACCCAGGGAAGAGACCACGCCACCGGTGACGAAGACAAATTTGGTCATGTCAGTGTACGAACCCTGGGGCTCGGGAAGCTGGTAATGCGAGATTATAGGTGTCTGCTACATTGCGCTTTAGGGTCCGTTTCGGCCCCGCAGTAGTATTGAAAGCAGGGCCTGGCGGATGGAATTAAGCGGTAAACACATTGTTTTGGGACTCAGCGGCGGCATTGCGTGCTACAAGGCCGCCGAACTGTGCCGCGCGCTCATCAAGGAAGGCGCCACCGTGCAGGTGGTGATGACCGAGGCCGCCGCCCAGTTCATTACCCCCGTTACCCTGCAGGCCCTGAGCCAACGCAGCGTTTACACCTCGCAGTGGGACGCGCGTGAAACCAACAACATGGCGCACATCAACCTGAGCCGCGCGGCCGACGCCATTCTGATCGCACCCTGCAGCGCCGATTTCATGGCCAAACTGCTGCACGGGCGCGCTGACGATTTGCTCAGCCTGATGTGCCTGGCACGTCCCATCGAATCGGTGCCTTTGCTTTTAGCCCCGGCCATGAACCGCGAAATGTGGGCGCACCCCGCTACGGTACGCAATGTGGCGCAGCTGCGTGCAGACGGTGCCACGGTGCTGGGCGTGGGCGCGGGCGACCAGGCGTGTGGCGAAACCGGCGACGGCCGCATGCGCGAGCCGCAAGAGTTGCTGCACGATGTGATTGCGTTTTTCCAGCCTAAATGGTTGACCGGGCAGCGTGTTTTGATTACCGCTGGTCCCACCTTTGAGGCCATCGACCCGGTGCGCGGCATCACCAACCGCTCCAGCGGCAAGATGGGTTTTGCCCTGGCGCGCGCTGCGCAAGAGGCGGGTGCCGATGTCACGCTGGTGGCCGGTCCGGTGGCGCTAGTTACGCCGCAGGGCGTGCGCCGTATCGACGTGCAGTCGGCCCAGGACATGTTGCAAGCCTGCCTGGCGCAGGCGGATGACGCGAGCATCTTTATTGCCACGGCCGCTGTGGCCGACTGGCGGCCCCTGGCCAGCACCGACCACAAGATCAAAAAAGACGGCTCTGGCCAGGTGCCGCATCTGGCCCTGCAGGAAAACCCGGACATTCTGGCCATACTGGCGCAATCAAAGCGTGCGCAAAGCGGCGCGCTATTTTGCGTGGGCTTTGCGGCCGAAAGCCACGATTTGCTGGCGCATGCCGCTGCCAAACGCCAGCGCAAAGGCGTTCCTTTGCTGGTGGGCAATATTGGCCCGGCCACCTTTGGCCAGGACGACAACGCGCTGCTGCTGGTGGGCGCGCAGGGTGCGGTGGACATTCCCCGCGCCAGCAAATTGAGCCTTGCGCGCATTCTGGTGCGCGAAATTGCCCAGCGCCTGCCCGGCGCAGCCCTTTAATTTATTTGTGAACCCGTATGAAACTCGACGTCAAAATTCTCGATTCCCGCTTGGCGGACCAATTACCAGCCTACGCCACGCCGGGCAGCGCCGGCCTGGACTTGCGCGCCTGCTTAGACGAACCACTCACCTTGCAGCCCAACGCCTGGCAGCTCGTGCCCACTGGCATGGCGATTTATTTGCAGGACCCCAACTTTGCCGCCCTGATATTGCCGCGCTCGGGCCTGGGCCACAAACACGGCATCGTGTTGGGTAATTTGGTGGGTTTGATTGACAGCGACTACCAGGGCCAGTTGATGGTCAGCGCCTGGAACCGCAGCACGGTGGCTTTCACCATAGCGCCCATGGAGCGCATCGCCCAACTGGTGATCGTGCCGGTGGTGCAGGCGCAGTTCAATATCGTGCATGAATTTGCCGCGTCAGAGCGCGGCGAGGGCGGCTACGGCTCGACCGGCAAGGCCTGAAGGCAGCCGTCGCCTGCGGGCGAAGGACGCCGCTAATGCAGCGGCGCGTCGCCGCGGTCCGAGGCGGGTAGCGCCTCAATGCGGAAAAACCCGGTGCCGGTGGAGCCGCGCTCTAACTCTTCTTCCGTGGCTTCGCGCACGCCCTCGACGCACAGGCTGATGCGAATCGCAATGCCTGCGAGTGGGTGGTTGCCGTCGAGCACCACGTGTTCGGGGTAAATATCGGTGATGGTAAACAGCGCGTCTTTGGGCGCCGCCGGGTTGCAGCCTGCGGGCAGGGCGGAGCCCTCCAGCGTGAGCCCGACTTGCAGTTCCGCCGGGAACAGGGCGCGCGGCTCCAGAAATAGCAGCTGGTCGTTGAAGTCGCCAAAGGCCTCTTCGGGCTCAATTTGCAGTTGCAGCTTGGCGCCCACACGGTGGCCCTGAAGTGCGGATTCAATGGCGGGCAGCAAGTCTTTGCCCCCCAGCAAGAACTCGACCGGCTCGTCCAGAACGTCCAATTCTTCCCCCAAAGTGTCTTGAAGGACCCAGGTCAGCGCGACCACGCAGTTGTCATAAATTTCCATCGCACAATTGTCGCAGTTTCATCTTCCCCATTTTTTAGCCCCAGGACGCCCGCTTTATGAATATTGACCAGCCTCTTCAACTCCTGGGTGGCCTGTCGCCTGCCACCTTCATGAAGCGCCATTGGCAAAAAAAGCCCCTGGTGATACGCCAGGCGATTCCCGGCCTGCGTGCGCCGCTGGACCGCGCCGAATTGTTTGATTTGGCCGCGCAAGACGACGTGCAGTCTCGCCTCGTGATCCAGACGCCGGCCGTGACCGACCAACCCTGGCGCCTCAAGCAAGGGCCGTTTGGCCGCAAGGCCTTGCCCGCGCTCAAACAGCCTGGCTGGACGCTGCTGGTGCAAAGCGTGGACTTGTTTGATGCCCGGGTGCGAGCCTTGCGTGACCAATTTCGCTTTGTGCCAGACGCGCGCCTGGACGATGTGATGGTCAGTTACGCCAGTGATGGCGGCGGTGTGGGCCCGCACTTTGACAGTTATGACGTGTTTTTGTTGCAAGCCCACGGCCAGCGCCGCTGGCGTATCGGACGGCAAAAAAACCTGGATTTGCAACCTGGCATGCCCCTGAAGATATTGGCCAACTTTGAGCCCGAGCAGGAGTTTGTGTTGGAGGCTGGCGACATGCTGTATCTGCCCCCGCGTTATGCCCACGACGGCGTGGCGCTGGGGGAATGCATGACTTACTCGATTGGCTTTCGCGCGCCCAGCGCGGGTGAGTTGGCCCAGGAAATCCTGCAGCGCCTGGCCGAACAGGCGTGCGATGAAGTGGGCGATGCGCTCTACCGCGACCCGAATCAGTCCGCGCAAGCCCAGTGCGCCCAAATCCCTGCAGATCTGGCTCGCTTTGCGCAAGAGGCGCTGGAAAAAGCCTTGCACGATTCGCTGGCCACGCAGCGCGCGCTGGGCGAATACCTCAGCGAGCCCAAGCCCCAAGTCTGGTTCGACAGTGCGCAGGAGTCTTTCGACCCCAGCCAAGGCGTCTGCTTGGACCGGCGCACGCAGATGCTCTACGACAGCAACCATATTTTTATCAATGGCGAGAGTTTTCGCGCGTCGGGGCGAGACGCGACCCTGATGCGGCTTTTGGCCGACCAGCACCACCTGTGTGCTGGCGATGTCAAGCGCTTGAGCGCGGGTGCTTTGGAATTGCTGGCGCAGTGGGTGGATGACGGATGGCTGCAAGCCGACTTGGGAGAGGGTAGTGGCTGAGAGAAAAAACGCCAGATGGAGGGCTTTAGAGCACTTTTTCGGTGCTACTTTTCAAGATTTCAGGGTTTACCCGGTAGATGTGCGCACCGTCTTGTATACTTAGGGGCTCTGGCGAAAAGACGTCGAATGCTTTTTGTTGGGGTTTGGGTGGCGTGCTGCCCAGGCAATTTCCGGAAATTGTTTCGTTAACTCAACTTATTTTTCAATCATGAACAAAACTCTCATCTTGGCAGCTGTTATCGCTGCTGCTGCTCTGGCTGCTTGCGGTAAAAAAGAAGAAGCTGCTGCTCCCGCCGCTGCTCCTGCTGCTGCCGCTCCTGCTGCTGACGCATCTGCTGCTCCCGCTGCCGCACCAGCTGCTTCCGAAGCTTCGAAGTAATCACTTCTCGCTCGAAAAAAAACCACCGCGAGGTGGTTTTTTTTCGTCTGTCGATTGTCTGCCGGGGTCAACGAATTTCTATTTGAGGTCGTCGGTCAGCACCTTGATGATTTTTTGTGCGGTGTCCGTCAGCTCGGCTGAACCCAGATCGTTAAGGACCGACACGGTTGTCTTGTCGCCCACGCTGCGTACTGAGATCTGGTATTTTGCCGCTGCTGCGCCCTTGGCAGATCCGCCAAACAGCTTTTTGAAGAAGCCCTCTTCGGTCACTTGCTCTCCAGAGGCGACATAACGTACGTAGTACAGACCCTTGTTGCGGTCGCGGTCTTCTACGGTAAAGCCGGTGCGGTCCAGGGAAAGTCCCACACGGCGCCAGGCGCGGTCAAATCCGTCGGACAGTTCCAATACGGGCAGTCCATCCGCTGTGGCCGCATTTGCCGTGGGTTTGGCTGGGGCGACGGCGCCCACTTGCGATGCCTGCTCCGGACTGGCGCCGAGCTTGAGCATCAGGCGGCGCAAAAATTCGGCCTCTAACTCTGGGTCGGCAGCGCGTGGCTGCCAGACGGTGCGGTTTTTGTCGTCGGTGGCGTAGACCTCTTGCATCCCACGGTGGGTGATGAAAATTTCGGTGCCTCCGTCAGCACGGCTTTCAAGGCGCGTGCGGTACTTGTCGCGCAGCGAGGTGGAGTACAGGCTGTCCAAGACCTTTCCCAAGGAGCGCCGGATGAAGTCCTGCGGGATATTTGCGCGGTTTTCGTTCCACTCAGTTTCCATGATGCCCAGATTGCTTTGTTCCAAGCTCAGGGTGAAGCCGCTTTCCTGCCAGAAGTCCTTTAGAGGCATCCACAGACTGTCGGGGCTGCGCTTGACGACCAGCCAGCGCTGGTTGCCTTGGCGTTCGACCCGGATGTCTGAAATCGCGCTCAAGGCCACAGGCTCTTTTCCGGTTTGGTTGGCCACAGCGGCCTTCGCGCTGGCCGCCGACACGCCACCGTTGACCACCGAATAACGGGTGTCTTTGGAGAGCTGGGTCAGGTCCGGTGGCACCGCCAGCGATGGCGCTTTGGTGCTTGACTTGTAGTCGACTTTTTCACCATCGAGCACCGAACAGGCGCTCAGCGCCACCGCAGCAGCCAGCACCGTCAACTTAAAGGAAGAGTTCACAAAGGACCTTTGCATGGGGATTAAATGAAACCAGTGCTTTGCAGCAGGTGCTCAAGCGCCGGTTGATTGGCCTCGGTCAGGGGTGTGAGCGGCAGGCGCAGCGCGTGGCCGCATCGGCCCATGCGTGCCACCGCCCATTTCACCGGAATGGGGTTGGATTCGACAAACAGGCCTTTGTGCAGGGGCAGCAGCTTGAACTGGATATCCATCGCGCGGCGCACATCGCCCGCAATGGCGGCCATGCAGAGTTCGTGCATCAGCTTGGGCGCCACGTTGGCGGTGACGCTGACGTTGCCGTGGCCGCCGCACAGCATGAGTGCCACTGCGGTGGGGTCGTCGCCCGAGTAAATAGAAAAACCGGCCGGGGCTTCCTTGATCAGCCACTGCGCGCGCTCGATATTGCCGGTGGCTTCCTTGATGCCGACGATGCCGGGCACATGGGCCAGGCGGATCACGGTGTCGTGGGCCATATCGGCGACCGAGCGACCGGGCACGTTGTACAGCACCACCGGCAAATCGACCGATTCGGCAATCGCCTTGAAGTGCTGGTACTGGCCTTCTTGCGTGGGTTTGTTGTAGTAAGGCACGACTTGCAACTGGCAGTCGGCGCCGACTTTTTTGGCAAAGTGGGCCAGTTCGATCGCTTCTTTGGTCGAATTAGCGCCGCAGCCGGCCATCACGGGCACGCGACCGGCGCACTGTTCGACGGACACGCGAATGATTTCGCAATGTTCGTCCACATTCACCGTGGGCGATTCGCCCGTGGTGCCGACCACGCCGATGCAGTCGGTGCCCTCGGCGATGTGCCAGTCGATCAGGCGGCGCAGGGCCGGGTAATCGACGGCGCCGTCGTCCAGCATGGGGGTCACCAGAGCGACGATGCTGCCCCGGATGGGCTTGAGTGTTTGGGTCATGGGACGGCGGTGCGGGGTTAAAAAGCGCGATTTTACCTAGAGTGGGTAGCTTGGGTCGGGCGCGTCCAGCGCCTTTACGCTTGCTTTGCGTACGGCGGCGATGCGCTGCACAAAGCGTGCGGGCGCGGCCAGGGTGCCGCTTTCATAGGCCACGACGTGCCAATCGGCACAGACGCGCAGCAGTTCACCCGGCTGCAGCAAGAAATCAGGCCGGCTCGGGCGGCCCACGGTTTCGTTGCCTGCGGCAAAGGTTTCGTAAATCAGCACGCCGCCGGGCGCCACGCTGTCCAAAATGTGCGGCCAAAGCGGCCGCCACAGGTAATTG
>CANFNE010000083.1 GCA_947448105.1 Burkholderiales bacterium | reverse complement strand
AGGCTGTAGTGGTCGTGCAGGTGCTCGATGAGCAGGCGCTTGACTTCGCTCACCAGGGGCGGCGCAAGGTGCGTGCCGGTTTCCAGAAAGTGGGCAATCTCGCGAAAAATCCAGGGCCGGCCCTGGGCGGCGCGGCCCACCATGAGGGCATCTGCGCCGGTGCGTTGCAGCACCTCGCGTGCTTTCTCAGGACTGTCAATGTCGCCATTGGCCACCACCGGAATACGCAGCGCAGCTTTGACCGCGGCAATCGTGTCGTATTCGGCCGCTCCCTTGTAACCCTGCTCGCGGGTGCGGCCATGCACCGTAACCATTTGCACGCCGGCGTCCTGTGCGGCCAATGCAATGGACAGTGCATTTTTGTGGCTCTGGCACCAACCGGTGCGCATCTTGAGCGTGACCGGCACATTCGACGGCGCGCAGGCCTGCACCACCGCGTCAATGATGGACAGCGCCAGCGCTTCGTCTTGCATCAGCGCCGAACCCGCCCATTTATTGCACACTTTTTTGGCCGGACAACCCATGTTGATGTCAATGATCTGTGCGCCCCGGTCCACGTTGTAGCGCGCGGCGTCGGCCATCATGGCCGCGTCGGTGCCGGCAATTTGCACCGCAATCGGCCCGGGCTCGCCGTCGTGGTTGGCGCGGCGCGAGGTCTTGAGCGTGTCCCACAAATCGCGCCGTGAGGTGACCATTTCGCTCACCGCATAGCCTGCGCCCAGCCGCTTGCACAACTGGCGAAACGGACGGTCCGTGACCCCGGCCATGGGCGCGACAAAAAGGGAATTTGCCAAGGCAAATGGGCCGATGAACATGGACAGATAAGTGGGATTGGGAGGCTGAAGACGCCCTGCGGGGGGTCGGGCTAGGTATTCTACCTGCCTAATATTTCAGCAGGCGGGAGATTTTGGGTTCAATTTTTTTGTGGCGGTATGGCTGACGTTTTTTCGATTTTTCGCTGTGTGTTTGCCCCACCCACTCCCCCCGCCCCTGTCCCGCCCCACCGGGCGGGACAGGGGGGCTTTCATTTGATTTCGTCGCTTCGGCTACGGCACCACCGGGAACTGTTTGTTTAGCGTCGGCACCAAACCAAGCGAAAACAAATGGCGCCCGGTGGTGCCATGGCCGAAGCGACAAAACCAAATGTGGCTGTTCGCTCCCCCTTTCCTCCCCGCCGGGGAGGAAAGGGGGCCGGGGGGATAGGCGGGGAAAAAACACCATGGCCGCGCCCAAAAACACCACACAAAAAAGGAACCCAAGCGCTGCACCAACACAAAGCCCGCAATCACCGACCATCCCTATACTGCCCGCATCCATGGAAGCCCTCCTCCAACACGTCTTGCACCTGCTCTCCTTGCCCGAGTACGGTTTGGTAACGGTGTTTGTGGTGTCCTTCATTTCAGCCACCCTGCTACCGCTGGGCTCGGAGCCTGCGGTGCTGGGGCTGATTCAGCTCAACCCGGCCGCGTACTGGCCCGTGATTTTTGTGGCCACCGCGGGCAACACCCTGGGTGGAGCACTGGACTGGTGGATGGGCTACGGCGCGCGCAAGGTGGCGCGGCACGACCGACCCGCCTCCGCACATGGGCGCGCCTTGGCTTGGCTGGAAAAGCTCGGGCCCAAAGCCTGCTTGCTGGGTTGGTTGCCGGTGGTGGGTGACCCGCTGTGCACCTTGGCGGGCTGGCTCCAGTTGCCATTTTGGCCTTGTGTAGGCTACATGCTGATCGGCAAGTTGGTTCGCTACGTGGTGATGACCGGTGCTTTTTTTGGCGGACTGCAGCTCTTGACCTGAGCAGCGCCAATACCGCGCCCTTTCAACGCCGCACAGCCACACCAGGCCACACCAGGCCACATTAGGCCGCCCCAAGCCCTAGGGCTTCTTGACGCAAGCCCTAGGGCTTGCGCACCGCGTTGATCTCCAGCGCAATGCCTTGTGCACCCAGGGCCACGGGCCCGACTTGCCCACTCAGATCGCCAGGCTGGGGAATGGCATCACCGGACTTGCTGATGCGCGCCCCCAAGACCACTTGCGCCGAAGAAGACAAGGGGGTAGCTGGCGACATGGACTTGCTGTCGTCCAGCGTAAAGCGGTAGGGCAGGTCTTTGACCTGAACGCGCTGGGCGGCCAGGGGCATGCGCGTGCCATTGGCCGGGCGGGCAAAAATGAACACCGTGTCTTGCGGGCTGGCCTGGGCCCGCAAAGCGGGCGACAAGGTCACGGTTCCACTGACCGAGGCCGCAGCGCTGCTGGTCGCAGGCGGGGTCGCAGCGGCTTGCGCGGGCGCGGGGGCAGACACAGGCGCAGGGGCGGCGGGTAGACCGGCGCGACTGCGCGCTTCTTGCAGGCTGGCTGTGACGCGCTGCACCAGCGGGCTGTCAGGCGATCCGACTTTTTCTACCTCGCTCCAGTAACGCACGGCCTGTGCGAAGTCCTGGCGCACATAAGCGTCGGTGCCAGCCAGGGCCAAACCCTTGATGTTGGCCGGGTCGATCTTGAGGGCCTGGGTGATCAGCTTCATGGGCTCGCCCGCCAGGCTATGGTTGTTTTTTACCGCCAGCGCATCGGCATAGTCCACCAGTACCGAAGGATCGTCCTTGCGCAGTGCGATGGCATGGGCGTAAGCGTCCAAGGCCTCGGCGTTGCGCTCCATCACACTGTAGGAGCGCGCCAACATGGCCCAGCCTTCGCCATCGCTCGGGTCTTGCTTGAGGCGCTCGGCCAGTTTGTCCACCATGGCGATGATTTGCGCCGAGTTAGGTTGGCCTGCGCCCTCGGCTTCGCCAGCCACCTGGGCGTCTTGCGAGGGCATGCCTTTGTACCAGTAGCCCACGCCCGCAATCAGCAAGATGGCCAAGGCGATACCGCTGAGCAAACGCCCCGAGGCCTTGCGGCCTGCGGTCTGGCCCGCAGGTGCATCTTCGTCATGCAGCAACAAATCGAGCAGGCGGCGCTCCAGCGCGGCGGTCTGCTGGTCGAACTGGGCCTGGGAAAGCGCGCCTGCGGCGTGGCGGTCCCGGAGGTCCGCGAGTTGCCGCTTGAAAGGCGTGATCAAAGATTGCAGGGCAGCGGACATAGGTGCGGCTTCAGTAAAGGTTAAGCGGACTTGCGCCGCATTGGGGGGCCAGGGTCATCAGCGCCGGGGCGCCACTCAGGTGGTGGTGTCCGTCTCTTCAGGCTCAAACTGGTCTGCGGACATACGGCTGCGACGGCGCAGCACCACAAACAAGGCCCCCAAACCAAGCAGCACCATGGCCGCCGGGCCGATCCACAGCAGCGCGGTCAATGCTTTGAAGGGCGGACGGTACAGCACAAAGTCGCCGTAGCGCGCAGTCATGTAATCGGTGATTTGCGCATCCGTCTTGCCCGCTTGCAGCATTTCGCGCACCTGGGCGCGCAAATCAACGGCCAGTTCGGCATGCGAATCGGCAATGGTCTGGTTTTGGCAGACCAGGCAGCGCAGCTCGCTGGAAATCGCCATCATGCGGGCTTCGAGCGCCGGGTCGGCGCTGGCCGGTGCAGCCTCGTTGGCCCAGGCTGCGCCCAGGCAACAGGCCATTAACCCGGCCAGTAGGAGGTGAAAAAAACGCTTAACCATTGAGTTGCCTCACCAGAGGTTCGATTTTGGTACGGATAACCTCGGGCGTAACCGGGCCGATTTGCTTGAAACGCACCACGCCCTGGCGGTCGATGATGAAGGTCTCCGGCACGCCGTAGACGCCGTAGTCGATACCGACGCGGCCGTCCAGGTCGGTCAACGACGCGTTATACGGGTTGCCAAAATCCGCCAGCCATTTTTGGCCTGCGGCGCGCTGGTCTTTGTAGTTCAGGCCATAAATGGGCAGCATCTTGGATTTGGCAAACTCCACCAAGAGCGGATGCTCTTCGCGGCAGGCCACGCACCACGAGGCCCAGACATTGAGCATCCAAACCTGGCCCAACAGGTCGTCGCGGCGTATCGTTTGCGCCGGGTCGTCCAAGCGCGCCAGCGCAAAAGCCGGCGCGGGTTTGCCGATCAGGGGCGAGGGTACTTCCTTGGGGTCGAGCTTGAGCCCGGCGCCCAGGAACAGCACCAGCACCAGAAAGATGCCCATAGGGATCAAAAACTTCAGGTATTTCATGCGACCGCTCCCGGTTTGCGGCGGTAGCGCCGGTCGGTCACGGCCAGCAAACCGCCCAGCGCCATCAACAGGCAGCCGCCCCAGATCCAGTCAATAAAGGGCTTGACGTACACGCGCACGATCCAGGCGCCGCCTTCCACCTGCTCACCCAGCGAGACATACAAGTCGCGGGTGACGCCGGCGTCAATCGCGGCTTCGGTCATCGGGTTTTGCTGCACGCGGTAAATGCGTTTTTCGGGGCGCATGTCCAGCGGCGCGCCCGCGTTGCGGCTGACCTGCATCTGCCCTTGCATGGCCACGTAATTGGGGCCTTGCAGTTCCTTGACGCCCTGAAAGACAAAGGTGTAGCCGCGCACCGTAGTGCTGTCGCCCACGGCCATCTTCACGTCGCGCTCCACCTCGTAGGTTTTGACCATGACCACGCCAAAGCAAAAGGCGGCGATGCCCAGATGCGCCACCATCATGCCCACGAGCGCACGCGGAATTTGCCGCGCCCGGCTGGCTGCGTCAGACCATGCGGCGCCTGCGGGATGCACCCGTTCCCACAAGTCCGTAGCCACCGAGGCGGCAATCCAGAAGGCCATCACCAGTCCCAGGGTCGAGACCGGACGCACTTCACCAGCCAGCCAGCCGGTGGCCAAGGACGCCACCACGCTAATCGCGGCCGCCCAGCGCAGGCGCAACGCCAGCGAGGGCAAGTCGGTTTCTTTCCAGCGCGCCAAGGGGCCCACGCCCATCAAAAACACAGTGGGCGCCATCAGCGGCATGAACACCGCGTCAAAGTACGGCGGGCCGACCGAAATCTTGCCCAGGCCCAAGGCGTCCAAGAGCAGCGGGTACAGCGTGCCCAGTAGCACCGCAAGCGCCGCCACCAGCAGCAGCACGTTGTTGCCCAGCAAGGCCGATTCTTTGGACCACAGCGCAAAGCGCTTGCCCAGGCCCACGGTGGGTGCGCGCCAGGCGTACAGCGCAAAGGACGAACCCACCACCACGGTCAGAAAGGCCAGGATGAACAGGCCCCGGCGTGGGTCGGTGGCAAAAGCATGGACCGAGGACAGCACGCCCGAGCGCACCAAGAACGTGCCCAACAACGAGAACGAGAAAGCCAAAATCGCCAGCAACACCGTCCAGGACTTGAAGCTGTTGCGCTTCTCGGTCACCGCCAGCGAGTGGATCAGCGCCGTGCCCAAGAGCCATGGCATGAGCGAGGCGTTTTCCACCGGGTCCCAAAACCACCAGCCGCCCCAGCCCAGTTCGTAATACGCCCACGAGCTGCCCAGTGCAATGCCGATGGTCAAGAACATCCAGGCCACCGTCGTCCATGGCCGCGTCCAGCGCGCCCAGGTGGAATCGAGGTTGCCGCCCAAGAGCGCGGCAATGGCAAAGGCAAAGGCCACCGAAAAGCCCACGTAACCCATGTACAGCATGGGCGGGTGAATCACCATGCCGGGGTCTTGCAGCAAGGGGTTCAAGTCACGCCCGTCCAGTGGCGCGGGGAACAGCCGGTCAAAGGGGTTGGACGTGAACAGCATAAAGAGCAAAAAGCCCACGCTTACCAAGCCCATCACCGCCAGAATGCGGGCCACCACGGCCTCGGGCAAATGGCGACTGAACGCGGCCACAGCCACCGTCCACAGACTGAGCATTTGCACCCACAGCAAGAGCGAGCCTTCATGCCCGCCCCACACCCCGGCGATGCGGTACTGCAGCGGCAGCGCGGTGTTGGAGTTGGAAGCCACATAAAGCACCGAAAAATCGTGCCGCACAAAAGACGCCACCAGGCAGGCAAACGCAATCGCCACCAGCACAAAGAGTGCATAGGCGCCGGGTCGGGCCAGGCCCATCCAGTCGCTGCGGCCGGTGGCTGCACCGGCCATGGGCAGCACGCCCAGCATCAGGGCCACGCCCAGGGCCAGCCACAAGGCGAAGTGGCCGATTTCAGGAATCAAAGTCATTTAGCGGGTACCAAGGTTGCAGCCGCCTTTTGGTTGGCAATAGCGGCGTTTTTCAAAGCATCGGCCGCCTCGGGCGGCATGTAGTTTTCATCGTGCTTGGCCAGCACCTCTTTGGCCTGGAACACGCCGTTTTCCAGTTGGCCCTGGGCGACCACGCCTTTGCCCTCTTTGAACAGGTCGGGCAAGATGCCCGAGAACTGCACCGGAACGGTCTTGGCGGTGTCGGTCACTTCAAAGCGGACGTTCACGCCATCGCGTTTGACGCTGCCCGCCACCACCAGGCCGCCCAAGCGAAAAGTGCGGCCACTGGGCGCTTCCTTGGAGGCGATTTGCGTGGGGGTGTAAAAAAACACCAGGTTGCTTTGAAAAGCATTCAGCACCAGGGCCGTGGCCGCGCCAACGACGGCGACGACCCCCAGCGCGATGGCCATGCGTTTGCGCCTTGGCGTCATAAATCAGTGTCCTCTTGTTGATCGTGAATCTGCGCAATAGCGCGGCGTTGGCGTTGTACCGCGCCGCGCACTTCGAGCAGCAGCCCCAGCGCCACCACGCCGTAGGAGCCCCACACATACAGGCCGTAGCCGCCCATGGCCCAAAAATCGCCCCAACTTGCCCAGATCATGCGCTCACCTCCTGCGCCCAGCGGGTGTGGCGCTCGCGCTCCAAAATAATGCTGCGCACCCGGTACAAAGCCATGGCGATGGTGTAAGCCCAAAACGCCAGCGCCATCAGCAGCATGGCCCAGAGCATGGTTTGCGCCATGCTCGAACCCTTGGTAATCGACACCGAAGCCCCCTGGTGCAAGGTGTTCCACCACTTGACCGAGAAGTAAATAATGGGGACGTTGACCGCCCCCACCAGCGCCAGCAGGCCCCCGGCCTTGTCGGCGCGGCGCGGATCGTCAATCGCGCTGGTCAGGGCGATATAGCCCATGTACAGAAAAAACAAAATCAGCTCAGACGTAAGGCGCGCGTCCCACACCCACCAGGCGCCCCACATGGGCTTGCCCCACAGGGCGCCGGTCCAGAGCGACAAAAAGGTGAACAAGGCTCCCGTGGGTGCCAGGGCCTGGGTCATCATGCCTGAGAGGCGGGTATTGAAGGTAAAGCCCAAAAAGGCCCAAAATGCCATGGCCAGGTAAATCACCATCGACATCCAGGACGCGGGCACATGCACAAAGATGATGCGGTAGCCCTCGCCTTGTTGAAAGTCGGTGGGAGCGACCAAAAAGCCCAGGTACAAGGCCGCCAGCGCCAGCACGGCTGCCAGCACCGCAAACGGACGCCAGAGCTTGCCCGCCAGGGGATAAAAGGTCTGGGGCGCAGCCCAGTGAAACCATTGGATATTTTTCAAATTCATTTACTCAAGCGCAATGCGCAATGCGGCCGAACACATCCAGGGGCCAAAAAAAGCCGCCAGCACCAGCATGGCCATCAAGATAGAAATGTGGGCAGCGTAACCGACGCCGCTGATTTGCGCCTCCACCGCTCCGGCGCCAAACACCAGCGCCGGAATGTACAAAGGCAAAATCAGCAAGGACAGCAGCACTTCGCCCCCGCGCACACCCAAGGTGAGCGCAGCGCCCACGGCGCCAATCAGCGACAACAGCGGCGTGCCCACCAACAGGGACAACACCAGCACCTGCATGGCTCCGGTGTCCAGATCAAACTGCAGGGCCAGTACCGGCGCAAGCAAAGCCAGGGGCAAGCCCGACAGCAGCCAATGCGCCAGGATTTTGGCGCCGACCAAGACCGGCAGTGGCGTAGCAGACAAAGCCATTTGCTCTAAGGTGCCGTCCTGAAAATCGGCTGAGAACAAGCGCCCCAGCGACAACAGACTGGCCAGCAAGGCGCCTACCCACAAAATGCCTGGGGCGATCTTGCGCAAAACGCCCACGTCCGGACCAATGCCCAAGGGAAACAGCGTGGCCACCACCACAAAGAAGAAGAGCGCGGTCAGCACCTCGCTTTTGCGGCGCATCGCCAGTCGCAGATCGCGCTGCACAAGGGCAAGAAAAGCGTTCATGCCTTGAGCCGGTAGCTTGCGCCCCGCCCTTGCAAGTCCATCGCCTGGTGGCTGGTAAACAGCACCATGCCACCGCGCTGCACATGGCTGGAAATGGCGTCTGCCACCAAGGTCTGCGCCTGTGCGTCGAGCGCGACAAAGGGTTCGTCCAGCACCCACAGCGGCGCGGCTTGCAACATAAGGCGCGCCAAGGCGACGCGCCGCTTTTGGCCTTGGGACAGCACCCGCACCGGCAAGCGGGTGCGCCCGCGCAATCCCAGGCGCTGCAACGCCGCCACGGCATCTGCGTGCCGATAGTCGCGTCCCGCGATAGCCGCATCGGCTTGCAGGTTTTCCAGCGCGCTGAGTTCGTCTTTGAGGGCCAGCGCGTGGCCCAGGTACAGCAAATCGGTGTGGAAAGCCTCTGGCGCCTGCGCCAGCGGCAGCCCCTTCCAGCACACCTGTCCGTGGGCAGGCGGCGTAAAACCGGTCACGATGCGCAGCAAACTGGTTTTACCCGACCCGTTGGCGCCTTCCAAATGCAGCCACTGGCCCGCGTTCAAGTCGAAACTCACCCCAGAGAACAGGGTTTGGTCGCCGCGAACGCAAGACAGGTCAGAAACAGAAAGCATGCAGTAGTGGTTTATTCGTCGGGGTCTACGTATTCTTTGGGCAGGTGGTGGGCAATACCTTTGTGGCAGTCGATGCAGGTTTTACCCTCTTCCTTGGCTTTCATGTGCTTTTTGTACGGCGTCTGCTTTTGCAGCTCGGGGCTCATGGCCTCAAACGCGTGGCAGTTGCGGCATTCACGGGAATTGTTCTCTTTCATGCGGTCCCACTCGTGGGTTGCCAACTCCATGCGGTGCGATTCGAACTTTTCCTTGGTGTCGATATAGCCCGTGAGCTTACCCCACACCTCCATGCTGGCCTTGGCCTTGCGCACCATTTTATGCGTCCACTCCTTGGGCACATGGCAGTCCGAGCAAACAGCCCGCACGCCGGTGCGGTTAGAGAAATGGATGGTTTCCTTGTATTCCTGGTAGACGTTGTCGCGCATTTCGTGGCAAGTGGTGCAAAACTCCAAGGTGTTGGTGGCTTCCATGCCGGTGTTAAAGCCGCCCCAAAACAGAATGCCGATCACAAAGGACAGGCTGGAGATCGCCAGCAAGGAATACTTAGCGCTGGGTTTGTTGATAAAGGTCCAAAAGCGTTTGAGCGCGCCGGGGTTGTTTTCCATGTTGCTGACTCCTTGCGGT
>CANFNE010000082.1 GCA_947448105.1 Burkholderiales bacterium | reverse complement strand
GTCCG
Source organism: Burkholderiales bacterium (assembly GCA_947448105.1). Taxonomy (GTDB): domain Bacteria; phylum Pseudomonadota; class Gammaproteobacteria; order Burkholderiales; family Burkholderiaceae_C; genus Allorhodoferax. The sequence goes on along the minus strand of CANFNE010000082.1, from coordinate 9,346 downwards.
CCATCGAGCGCGGGGGCGGCGACAGCGGCGAGACGGTGCGGGTGGAAGGCCACGAGGGCCAATTTTTGGGCTGGGCGGCGTTCAGCCCCAGCTCTAAGATTCGCGCACGTGTTTGGAGTTTTGACGAGACGCAGCGCATTGACGCCGCGTTTTTCAGCGCTGCTGTGGCGCGGGCCTTGCAGGCGCGCAGCCGCTTTGACATCCAAAGCGACGGCATGCGCCTGGTGCATGGCGAGTCTGACGGCTTGCCGGGTTTGATCGTGGACCGCTATGGCGACACGCTGGTGGCGCAGTTCACATCGGCCGGGGTAGAGCGCTGGAAGGCAGTGATTGCGGATGCGTTGCTGCAGCACACGGGCCTGTCCCAACTCTACGAACGCTCGGACGCCAGCAGCCGGGGCCTCGAAGGCCTGCCCGAGGCCACGGGCTGGCTGCGCGGCACGGGTGCGACCGACCTGGTGCTGCGCGAACACGACTGGCAGTTGGCGCTGGACATTGCGCATGGCCACAAGACCGGCTTTTATTTGGACCAGCGCGACAGCCGCAAGAAGTTTGCTGAGCACGCGCAGCGCTTGCAGTTCCAGCGTGTGCTCAATTGCTTTTGCTACACCGGCGGCTTTACCGTGGCTGCGCTCTCGGGTGGTGCGGCGCACGTCACGTCCATCGATTCGTCGGGCCCGGCCATTGCCCAGGCGGCAGCCAATGTGGCGCTCAACGGCTTTGCGCCCGAGCGCGCCACTTTTATGGACGCGGACGTGAATGCCTCGCTGCGCCAGTTTGCCCAGGCCGGCCAGACCTTTGACGCCATCGTGCTCGACCCCCCCAAGTACGCGCCCACCGTGGCGCACGCCGAGCGCGCCGCGCGGGCGTACAAAGACATCAACCGCCTGGCCTTCAAGATTTTGGAGCCCGGCGGCGTGTTGTTTACCTATTCCTGCTCGGGTGGCATCAGCGCCGATTTGTTCCACAAAATCGTGGCCGGTGCCGGGGCCGACGCCGGGGTAGACGGATTTATCACCGAGCGCATGGGCGGCGCCCCAGACCACCCCATGACCATCAGTTTTCCCGAGGGCGAATACCTCAAGGGCCTGGTGGTGATGCGCAAGCCCTAGGCCCTTGCGAGGCCTGCGCATGCTGTCGCAGGGCCTGAAAAAAGGCGCGCCCTTGGGCTGCGCCGCGCAGTCGCAGACGCGACTGATGCTGCGCCGCATCCAAGGGTAAGTCCCCGTACTTGTCGTTTGGCAAGCGGCTTATGGTTCGCTCAGTTTGATGAGTTACTGCAAAGTAACCGACCTGAACGGAAGCTTCGCCGCGTGCAAAAGAACACTTCATCGTCTGCCCTCGCCAGCCCGGCCCGCGCCGGGAAAACCGTGGATTCTCCGTGGCGGGCGCACCGTGCGAGCGAGCCCCAGCGCAGTGACAAAAAGGACGCAGTGCTGCTGGCCGGTGCCCGGCTGTTTACCCGCAAGGGTTTTCAGGGTACCTCGCTCGACGACATCGCCCAGAGCCTGGGAGTAACCAAGCCAACCCTGTATTACTACATCGCCAACAAGGAAGAAATCCTGATCGAGTGCGTGGAGCGCGGCCTGACCGCTTTCCACCAGGGTCTGGCCGCTTTGGTGCAATCCGGCGTGGGTGGGCGCGATTTGCTGCGTGCTGCCATGGCCTTGTACGCCGATGTGGTGACCAGCGACTTCGGCATGTGCGCCAGCCGCGTGGGCGAAGACCCCTTGAGCGAAGACAAGCGCCGCGCCCTGCGCCAGCGCAAGGGCGAGGTGGACGTGGACTTCCGGGTGCTGATTGAACAAGGCATGCAGCGTGGCTTGATTGTTCCCGGTGACGCGGCGGTGGCGGCCTTCACCGTGGTGGGTGCGCTCAGCGGCATTGGCCGCTGGTACCGGCCCGAGACCCATTCGCCCGAAAGCCTGCAAGACGCGGTGCAGCACTGCATTGAGATGCTGCTGCGTGGCGTGCTGAGCGCGCCGGCTTGCGCCCCATTTTCTGAACCACCACAAGGGCTTGCAGCCATGACCGCAGTGCGCCGCGAAAACCATTTTGAAAACCGCCTGGTGCTTTGCTACGCCCAGCGCCCTGCCAACCTGGCGGAGATGCTTGCGGCTGCCTTGGCCCAGCGTCCCGAGGCGCTGGCCGTGGTGTGTGGCGACGTGCGCCTGAGCTGGCGCGAGCTGCACCACGCGGCCACCAAATGCGCTGGTGGCCTGGCCCAGCGCGGTGTGGCCAGCGGCGACCGGGTCGCGCTGCACTTGGGCAATGCGCCCGAGTTCATCATCGTGGCGCTGGCGTGTGCCTGGATGGGCGCGGTGCTGGTGCCCATCAGTGCGCGCGCCCGCGGCATGGAGCTCGAATATGTACTGAAAGACTCGGGCGCCGTGGCACTGGTCTGCGCCCCTGATGTGGCCCAGTGGCAACCCGCAGCCGATCAGCTGCCCGCGCTGCGCATGCGCTTTGTGACAGGCACCGCGCCAGCTGCTGGCTTTGAGCCCTTTGCCAACCTGGTGCAGGCACAGCCACAAGTCCAGCCGCACCCGGCACACGAAGAAGACCTGGCGGTGCTGCTCTACACCTCGGGCACCACCGGGCGGCCCAAGGGCGCCATGATCACGCACCTCAATATCGTGCATTCGGTGATGCATTACGTGGAACGCATGGGTTTGAGCGAACGCGATATTTCGCTGGTGGCCGTACCCATGAGCCATGTCACGGGTCTGGTCGCCCAGCTCTACACCATGCTGTACTGCCAGGGCACAACGGTGGTCATGGCGCAGTTCAAGGCGGCGGACTTTGTGCGTCTGGCCAGCGCCGAGCGCATTACCCACGCCATCATGGTGCCGGCCATGTACAACCTGTGCCTGTTAATGCCCGACTTGCAAGCGCATGACCTAAGCGCTTGGCGCATTGGCGCTTTTGGTGGTGCGTCCATGCCCACGGCCACGATTGACGGGCTGGCGCAGCGCCTGCCCGGCCTGACGCTGATGAACGCCTATGGCGCCACCGAGACCTGCTCGCCCGCCACCATCATGCCCCAAGGCCAGACCGACAGCCACCGCGACAGCGTGGGCCTGGCCGTGCCCTGCGGTGAGATTTGCATCATGGACGAGGCCGGCATGGAGGTCGCGCGCGGCGGCGTGGGCGAGATATGGATTGCCGGGCCGATGGTGGTGCCGGGTTATTGGCGCAATGAAGCGGCCACGGCCAGCGAATTCAAGGCCGGTTTTTGGCGCTCGGGTGACATTGGCAGCATGGACGCCCAAGGTTATGTGCGCGTGCTGGACCGCAAAAAAGACGTGATCAACCGCGGCGGCTACAAGGTTTACTGCGCACAAGTGGAAAACGTGCTGAGCGAACACCCCGACGTGCTGGAAGTGGCGCTGGTGGGTGTGCCTTGTGCGGTGCTGGGCGAGCGGGTGCACGCCTTTGTGTCGGTGCGCGCCATCAGCGAACACAGCAACGCCCAGGCCCTGCAGGCCTTTTGCAGCCAACGCATGGCCGACTACGCCGTGCCCGAGACCTGGACCCTGGACACCGAGCCCTTGCCGCGCAACCTCAACGGCAAGATCATCAAGCGCGAATTGCGCCAAACCCTGCACGCCGCCCTGATCTGAACGAGAACCCCATGCCCAAATTGCGCGCTACCCAGCAAACCATTGTTTTCATTCTGTTCCTGGTGATGTTTGTCGGCTTTTTGCTGCTGCTGCCCGGCTTTGCGCAGGTGGACAACCTGCTGACCTTGCTGCAAAACGTGGCCATATTGGGCATCTTGGGCCTGGGCATGGCGGTGGTGGTGATTGGCCGGGGCATTGATATCTCGATGATTGCCGCGCTGGCCGTGCCCTCGGGCTTTTTGCTGCAGTCGGTCAGCAACGGGCAGTCGATAGAGGTGGCTGCCTTGCAGGCGGTGGCCTTGTCACTGCTGTTTGGCCTGGTCAACGGCTGGCTGATTGCCTACGCCGAGGTGCCCTCGCTGTTTACCACCCTGGCCTCGGGCCTGTTTTTGGCAGGGCTGGGGCAGGCCGGTATTTTTCAGTTGGAAGTAGTGCAGTGGCCGCAGGCGCTGGACGCCCTGGTCTGGATCGGGCGCGGCAGTGTGGGCGGCATCCCGATGCCGGTGCTGATGTTTGGGCTGGCCTGCGCGCTCATGGCGCTGCTGCTGCGCCGCCTGCGCGCGGGCGCCTTTATCTACGCTATTGGCGACAACCCGTTCACGGCGCGTGCCACTGGTTTGCCTACGCGGCCCATCATCGTGCTGGAGTATTTGCTCGCGGCGCTGATCGGCCTGTTTGCCGGTCTGGTGATGGCGGCCTCGGTCAACAGCATGCCCACGCGCATTTACAACTCCACCATGGTGTACGACGTGGTGCTGGTGGTGGTGCTGGGCGGTATCGGGCTCTCGGGTGGGCGCGGCGGCGTAGTCAACGTGATCATCGGCACGCTGCTCATTGGCACCATGCTCAACGGCATGACCATCATGGACATCTCGTATTCGGTACAAAACATCATCAAGGGCCTGGTGCTCCTGGCCGCGATTTTGATTGATTCTGTCCTCAACCCGCGCAACGAAGAGACCGCGCAGCAAGGGGACATCTGAGCATGCCGCGCACCCGGCTAACCCAGCGTGCAATTCACTTTTTCAACCTAGGAGACAACAATGCGACAAGCAAAACACGTGGTTAAAAATTGGGTCAAGGCCGTCGCCGGCCTGGCCTTGGGCGCAGCCGTCGCGCTGCCGGCCTTTGCGCAAAGCAAGGGCCTGGACGAGCCCTTTCGCGAGGGCTATAAAAAGGCGCTCGCGGGCAAAACCGTGGCCTTTATTCCTGTGGCCTATGGCTTTGACCTGGCCATTGGCTGGCACCAGGGCCTGAAGAAAGAGTTGGAGGCCGCGGGCATGAAAGTGGTGGTGCGTGATCCCAACTGGAACACCAACGCCGGTGCCCAGGCCTTTACCGCCTTGATCGCGGAGAAGCCTGCCGTCATCGTGATCCACAACCCCGACGTGCAAACCTACGCCAAGCTGATCGCCAAGGCCGAGGCCGAAGGCATTTACGTGGTGCAGATCAATATGCGTTCTTCGCAAGCCTCGACCGCTTTTGTGGGTGCGGACTGGGTGGACATTGGCGAGCGCATGACAGAGGCGGTGGTGGAGTCTTGCAAAGGCAAGTCCAACAAGATCGCCATCGTGCAGGGCGCACCCACGGCGGCAGCCAGCGCCTACACGCTCAAAGGCGTGGAGAACATTCTGGCCAAGCACCCCGACGTGAAAGTGGTCTCTAACCAGGCTGCTGACTGGGATGCCGCCAAGGCCAAGGCCCTGACCCAAACCGTGCTCAAGCAAAACCCCGATCTGTGCGGCATCGTCGGCTTTTGGGACGGCATGGACATCGGAACGGCGGCAGCGGTCAAAGAAGCGGGCATGACCGGCAAGGTGTTCCTGGCAACGTCGGGTGGCGGCGAGCAAAAGGGCGCGTGTGACCAGGTCAAGGCCGGTGCCTACAACCTGGACGTGAGCTACGACGTGCCTACGCAGGCCAGCAATATGGCCGCCATGATCAAGTGGCTGGTGCAAGGCGGCATGAAGCCCGGTGTGGCCAAGCAAAACATCTACACCACCTTGATTCCTATTACCAAGGACAACGCCGCGATCGAAGGCACCTGCTGGAAGTTGCCTGCCAAGTCCTAAGACGTGAAAGCGCCGCTACGGCGCTGTGCGCAACGGGGTGGCCGAACCTTAAGCGGCAGGCCTCCCCCCTTTTATGTAGTCCTCTGAAATGGTGCACCCCATGAGCGAAACCCTGACCCGATTGCGTTACCGGTACTGGCCGGACCACTGGCTTGGCGAGATTCTGTCCAAGCGCTGGACCGAGACCGCCATTCCCGTGATTTTGCTGGCGCTGGTGGTGGTCGCCTCGGGCCAGTTGGTGCCTGGCTTTTACACCCCCATCGTGCTGGCCGATACCTTGCGACAGGCCGGTGAAGTGGGCTTTATCGTGTTCGGGTTGGCGCTGGTGATGATTGTGGGCGGCATCGACCTGTCGGTGGGTTCTATCTTTGCGCTGACCAATTTTTGCGCCCTGGTGATGATGCACATCCTGAAGTGGCCGGTGCCCGTAGCGGTGCTTGGCACGCTGGTGTGCGGCGGGCTTCTGGGGGCGGTCAACGGCATTTTGATTGGCTACCTGCGCCTGCGGGCGTTTTTGACCACGCTCATTACCCTGATTATTTTTCGCTCGGTCTATGAGATCTTGAGCCTGCGCTATTCCACCGAGATTGCCGGCTATGTGCCCGAGTCCGAGCTGTGGGACTTTTTGGGCAACGGCACCTGGCTGGGTCTGCCCACGGTGGCCTGGGCCTTTGTGGCCACGGCCATTGCCGGCCACGTGCTGCTGACGCGCCTGCGCTTGGGCTGGCACATTGTGGCCATTGGTGGCTCGCGCCGCTCCGCCTACAACAGCGGCATTGCGGTCAACCGCACCGTGGCGCTGTGCTATGTCGCCAGCGGCATGCTCACGGGCGCCGGAGGCTGCTTTTTTGCCTCACGGTTAGCCACGGCCGGTGCTGACATTGGCGTGGGCATGGAGGTGCTGGTGTTAACAGCCGCAGTGCTGGGCGGCATCAGCCTGGGTGGCGGGCGCGGCTCGGTGACCAAGGCGGTGGTGGGCACGCTCATCGTGCTCTTGATCATCAATGGCCTGACCTCGCTGTCGGCCCCCGGCGGCATTACGCGCATGGTGCTGGCCGGTATCTTGATTGCGGCCGCCATCATTGACGTGCGCTGGCTGAAAAACCGCCACCGCATTTTGAGCAAGGTTTACGTCAGCCCCACCTACCACCGCTTAGGCGTGGCGCCGGACTGCAGTGCGGAATCGGGCGGCGTTTGGGCGGTCAACAACAAACTGCGCGACGTGGAGCTCATTGGCCTGGGCCGCATTGAAGGCCCTGAGGACGTGATCCTGGACCGCGACAACCACCTGTATGCGGGCTCGCGCCACGGCGACATCATCCGTTTTCTGGCGCCGCACTACCAAGAGATGGAGGTGTTTGCCCACATCGGTGGCACACCGCTGGGCATGGCGTTTGACCGCGACTTCAACCTCAACGTTTGCGTGGGCGGCATGGGCTTGTACCGGGTGACGCCCGAGCGCGAAGTGCAGCGCGTAACCGACGAGACCAACCGCAGCTGGGCCTCGATCAACGACGACAGCCGCCTGCGCCTGGCCGACGATCTGGACATTGCCGACGATGGCCGCATCTTCTTTAGCGAAGCCACGGTGCGTTATGAAATGCACGAGTGGCCGGTGGACGGGCTGGAAGCGCGTGGCAACGGCCGCATCGTCTGTTACGACCCGCGCGACGGCAGCACGCGCACCGTGCTGCGCGGCCTGCGTTTTCCCAATGGCATTTGCATAGCGACCGACCGCCAGTCGATTTTGTTTGCCGAGACCTGGGGCTGCTGCATCAAGCGCTACTGGTTTGACGGAGCGCGCGCCGGTCAGGTGGAAATGGTGCTCGACAACTTGCCGGGCTACCCCGACAACATCAATCTGGCCTCCGACGGCAATTACTGGCTGGCGCTGGTGGGCATGCGCGCCCCGGCCTACGACCTGGCCATGCGCATGCCCGGCTTTCGCAAGCGCATGGCGCAACGCGTGGCGCTGGACGAATGGTTGTTCCCCAACATCAACACCGGCTGCGTGCTGAAGTTCAACGAGCGTGGCGAGGTGCTGGAAACCCTGTGGGACCTGGGCGGCGAGAACCACCCCATGATCACTTCCATGCGCGAGCACCAGGGCTATTTGTACCTGGGCGGCATTTCCAATAACCGCATCGGGCGTTACAAGCTCACCGGTGCAGACCCTGGGTTTTCCCAGTACGAACAGCGCTGGAGGACTGCCTGATGCCAAGCCCTATTCAACGGTGGTGGGACCGCCTGCTCGGGCGTGGCACCGCCGCCATTACCGTGCCCATCATGGACGGCGCTATCCAGCCCAACCGCGCGCTCGACGAGGCCGCCGTGGTCTTGAGCCTGCCCGGTATTGACGACATTGCCAGTGACGGCGCGCATTTGTGGATCAGCGCCGGGTCCGTGCTCTACCGCATGGACGGCCAGCAAGCCTTGGAAGTGCGCCGTTTTGACGCGCCCATTACCGCCCTGGCGGCTGACGGCCAAGGCCGCATTGCGGTGGCGCTGGGCGGATGCGAACTGCGCCTGATCGACGCCGAAGGGGTGACCGTGGCCCAGACCCGTACGCTGGGCGGACGCGGCTTGCACAGCGCCAATGCGCTGGCCTTTGAAGGCGGTGGCAGCCTGCTGGTGAGCGACGGCTCCGAGCAATTCGGCCCCGAGCAATGGTGCCACGACCTGATGCAACACGGCAAAACCGGCAAGGTCGGGCGCTGGAACTGGCAGTCGGGCAAAAGCACCTTGCTGGCCCAGGGTCTGGCCTATGCGTTTGGCGTGCTCGCCGACCAGGGAATGGCGCGCTGGAGCGAGAGCTGGAAGCACACGCTGGGCGCGGTGCGCGGCACGGGCGCCGCGCTCGCTTCGACCGTGGCCGAACTGCCGGGCTACCCCTCGCGCATGGCGCAGGCGCAGGGCGGCGGGTTGTGGCTGACGTGCTTTGTCTGCCGTACCCAGCTGGTGGAGTTTGTGCTGCGCGAAGACGCATACCGCAATCGCATGATGAAAGAGGTCCACCCCAGCCAGTGGGTGGCGCCGGCCTTGTCTTCGGGCAAAAGCTTTTTGGAACCCCTGCAAGGCGCCGGGGTCAAGACCATGGGCGTGCTCAAGCCCTGGGCGCCGCCGCGCTCGTACGGCCTGGTCTTGCGCGTGGCCGATGACGGGCGCGTGCTCTCGTCCCTGCACAGCCAGGTGGACGGCCAGCACCACGGCATTACGGCGGTGGCAGAGCACGCGGGCGCCTTGTACCTGGTCTCCAAAGGCAGCGCGCGCCTCTTGCGCGTGGAACTTCATTGCGCAGGAGATGTGGCATGAACGCCCCCCAAACCCCGTCCGACGTGGTGCTTGAACTGCGCGAAGCCACCAAAAAATACGGTGGCGTGCCCGCCATCGAGAACGTCAACTTCACCTTGCGCAGAGGCGAGATTCACGCCTTGCTCGGCGAAAACGGCGCCGGCAAATCCACGCTGACCCAGGTGATGGCCGGCGTGGTGCCGCTGTCGTCGGGCCAGATCCTGGTGGAAGGCAAAGCCATTGAGATGAAAACGCCGCTGGACGCGCGCGGCCACGGTATTGCCATGGTGTTCCAGGAAACCAGTCTGGTGCCCACCATGACGGTGGCGCAAAACCTGTTTCTGGGGCGCGAGAAGTTTT
>CANFNE010000081.1 GCA_947448105.1 Burkholderiales bacterium | reverse complement strand
GGCAAGGAAGAAAAAATCGACGTCTCCCAGGTGGCCGTGTCCATGAACGGCATTGAGCTGCAAGACCGCGAGTTTTTTGCCGCCATCCGCGAGGGCCGCGAGCCTAACTCCAGTGTGGCCCAGGTGCTGCCCTGCTACCAGGTGCTGCACGCGCTGGAACAACAATTGAACGCGGCCTGAAGTCATCGCCATGCACTTGCAACACTTGGGGCTGATAGGTTATGGCGAGGTGGGTCGCATCTTTGCGGCGGGCTTGGGCGCGCATTTCGCCTCGGTGCGCGTGTGGGACATCGATTTGCGCAATCCGGCACCTGGGGTGCAGGCCTGCGCCTCTATGCAAGCGTTGGCGCAGAGTTGCGACTTGGTGATCTCAGCGGTGACTGCCGCCAACACCCTGGCCGTGGCCCAAGAGGCAGCACTGCACCTGCGCCCCGGGGCGGTGTTTCTGGACCTGAATTCGGCCTCGCCTGGCACCAAGCAGCTGGCGTCTAAGGTGGTTGAAGCCGCAGGCGCGCACTACGTGGAAGCGGGTGTCATGACCTCAGTTCCGCCCCACGGCATCAAGGTCCCCATATTGCTGGGTGGGACACAGGCGCAAGCCTTGGCTATTCGCTGCAACGCCATGGGCATGGACACCACCGCCGTAGCGCCCACCATTGGCACCGCCTCGGCCATCAAGATGTGCCGCAGCGTGATGATCAAGGGCCTGGAGGCGCTGGTGATTGAGAGCTACACCACGGCCCGGGCCTATGGCGTTGAGGCCCATGTGCTTCCTACCCTGGCCGAGACCTTTCCGTCTATTGACTGGGAAAAGACCGGGGGCTATTTCTTCAGCCGCGTGGCGCAACACGGCAAGCGCAGGGCCGAGGAAATGCGCGAATGCGCCAACACGGTGCGCGAAGTCGGTTTTGCCCCGACCATGGCCCAGGCCATCGCCGAAAAACACCAGTGGGTGGCGGACCAGGCTCGTTCAGGCGTGCTGACCGGCGTGGACAAAACGGCGCCCTGGCAGGCCTACGCCGACGCATTGCTGGCCGCGCGCAAGGCCTGAAACATCTTTATGCGCTGGGCCGGGCGCCCAAGCGGCTGTCGCAGGCCCACTTGGCGCGCTGTTTCTGAACCACAATGCAGGCTTGGAGGATGACGGCTTTGAACAACGAAATGCTTGCTTTGGTGGTGGTTTTGCTGGTGCTCAACGTGGCACTGGCGCTGTGGGCCGTGCTGCGGCGCAGCGATGGTGGCGCCGCAACTGCCGCCGCCCAGGCGCAAGCCGAACTGGTGCAACTGCTGCACGCCAGCGCCGAACGCATAGACCGCCTCGAGCGCGAGCTGCGCCGGGAAGTGAGTGAGTCCGCTCGCGACGGGCGCCAGGAGTCGGCCCACAACCTGGCCACCTTCCAGCAAACCCTGACGCAACAGGCCGCTGAGGCCACCCGCACCCAAAACACCCAGATCGACGCCTTTGGCCTGCAATTGGCCGGCTTGCAAAAGTCGCTTTCAGACACCTTAAGCACCCAGCTCACGGGCCTGAGTGAATCCAACGCCAGGCGCATTGCCGAACTGAGTGAGACCAGCGCCCGTACGCTGACCGAGGTGCGCCAGACCCTGGACGCCCAGCTGGCGCAACTGCAAACCACCAATGCCGCCAAGTTGGACGAGATGCGCGCCACCGTGGACGAAAAGCTGCAAACCACCTTGCAAGCGCGCCTGGGTGCGGGCTTCAAGCAAGTGGCCGACCAGTTGGAGCAAGTGCACAAAGGCCTGGGCGAAATGCAAACCCTGGCCCAGGGCGTGGGCGACCTCAAGCATTTGCTCACCAACGTCAAGACCCGCGGCATTTTTGGCGAGGCGCAACTGGCGTCACTGTTGGAGCAGGTGTTTGTGAGCGAGCAATACGCTGCCCAGGTGGCCACCCGGCCGGGCAGCAAAAACGTGGTGGACTTTGCCATCAAGCTGCCAGGCAAGTCGGACGACGGCGCGCCGCTGTGGCTGCCGATTGACGCCAAGTTTCCCAATGAAGACTACGAACGCCTGCTCGACGCGCAGGGCAGGGCGCATGCGGGCGACGCCGCCGACGCAGGCAAGGCGCTGGAGCTGCGCATCCGCCTGGAGGCCAAGTCGATTGCTGAGAAGTACGTGGAGCCGCCGTACACCACCGACTTTGCGATTTTGTTTTTGCCCACCGAAGGCCTGTACGCCGAAGTGCTGCGCCGCCCGGGTTTGATGGAGGCGCTGCAGCGCGAGCACCGCATCACGCTCGCCGGGCCCACCACGCTCTTGGCCATGCTCAGTTCCCTGCAAATGGGCTTTCGCACCTTGGCGCTGGAAAAACGTTCCAGCGAGGTGTGGCAGGTGCTGGGCGCGGTGAAAACCGAGTTTGGCAAGTTTGGCGACGTGCTGTCCAAGGTCAAGTCGCAGACCGAGACGGTGCTGAAAACCCTGGACGGCGCCGAAGTGCGTAGTCGCGCCATGGGCCGGGCCCTGAAAAAGGTCGAAAGCCTGCCCGAGTCGCAAGTGGCCGCGCTGATTCCGCAGGACAAAGACTTTGACAGCGATGCGGGCACCTCGCTGTTGTGAATTCCCCTGAAGCGGGAGCCGCTGCCGAAGCACCGTCGGACCCTGAAGCCTCGTCTGAGACCAGCCGCGCCTGGGCGCTCCTGCGCCTGATTTGCGGCCATATTTGCCTGCACGCCAGCATGGCTGGCATGCGCCTGGCCGCGCCGCTGCTGGCGCTGCAGCTCGGTCGCAGTGCGGTGCATGTGGGCTTTTTGCTGGCGCTGTTTTCGCTCAGCCAGGTCTTCTTGGCGCTGCCCGCCGGTCGCTATGCAGACCGGCACGGCTTGCGACGCCCCATGGGCCTGGGCGTGCTGGTGGCCATGGTGGGTGCTTTCCTGTCCTTGCTGTTCCCGGTGTTCCCGGTTTTGTGCGTCAGCGCCCTGTGCATGGGCGCGGCCACTGGAGGCGCATCCATCGCTTTGCAGCGCCACGTGGGCCGCGCTGCGCGCAACCACACCGAGCTCAAACGCGTGTTCAGCTGGCTGGCCATTGGCCCGGCGGTGTCCAACTTTGTGGGGCCCGTCAGCGCCGGGTTGTTGATTGATTTTGGCGGGGGCGCCTTGGGAGATGCGCTGCCGCTTGCGGGGTTTCGGGCGGCGTTTCTGTGTATGGCGCTGTTGCCATTGGTGGGCTGGTGCTTCATACGCGGGACGTCAGAACTCCCCTCTGTGGGCCAAGCGCCTGGCGCGCCTGCGCCTTCAGCCTGGGTTTTGCTGCGCGAGCCCGCCATGCGCCGCCTGCTGCTGGTGAACTGGCTGCTGTCCTCGTGCTGGGATGTGCACACTTTTGTCGTGCCCTTGCTGGGCCATGAGCGCGCGTTGAGTGCCTCGGTGATCGGCACGATTCTGGGCGGCTTTGCGATTGCGGCAGCGGTCGTGCGCGTGGCCATGCCGCTGGTGGCGGCACATTTGAAAGAGGCGGTGGTGCTGACCTGCGCCATGCTGATCACCGCTGCTCTGTTTGCGGTGTACCCGTTTACGCAGTCCGCTTGGGCCATGGGCCTGTGTTCGGTGGGCCTGGGCCTGGCGCTGGGATCGGTGCAGCCCATGATCATGAGCACTTTGCACCAGATCACGCCGCAGGCCCAGCACGGCCAGGCACTCGGGCTGCGGCTGATGACCATCAATTTCTCCAGCGTGGTGATGCCTGTGCTGTTTGGCACGGCTGGGGCTGTGGTGGGCGTGTCGGTGGTGTTTTGGACCGTCGGGACTCTGGTGGCCCTGGGGTCGCGGGTGGCTTGGAGATTGCGCGCTTGATAGTCTTGCTGTCATTGCCTTACGCGCGCATGCTTTAGTACGCCGAGGGCAACGGGGTAAATGCTTCCGCGAATGTCCCCCGAACCGGGCTGTGCCCGGTTCTCCTCCTTAATTTCGCTGCAGCATTCACCCCATTGCCCTCGGCAGCCTGCACCGTGAGCAGTGGTGGCTGAATTCCTCTCGCTACCCACCATCTCGTCTGACGCAGGACGGCGTGGCGCTCAGCCTAGTGAGGTAAAGGAGGAGCCCGCAGGGCGGGGGACACGAACGGAGCTGAGTGCCATGGCGGCCTGCGTCTAGCGTGTCTTTATTGCCACTAGAAAAAACAGTTTCACACTACCGCAGAAACCGCCTCGCCCAGTTCGTAAAAGGCCTTGATCACGTTCCATGCGTCTTGCGGCGTGTCGCAGTAGTGCAAGAGGCCCAAATCCTTGCGCTCAATGGCGCCTTCTTCAATCATCACCTCGAAGTTGATCAGGCGCTTCCAGTACGAGCTGCCGTACAAAATGATGGGCACCGGCTTTTCTTTTTTGGTTTGTACCAGGGTGATGATCTCAAACAGCTCGTCCATCGTGCCGTAGCCCCCGGGAAACGCCACCAGTGCTTTGGCGCGCATCATGAAATGCATTTTGCGGGCCGCAAAGTAATGGAACTGAAAGTGCAGCGCGGGAGTGACGTAGGGGTTGACCTTTTGTTCGTGGGGCAAGGTGATGTTCAGGCCCAAGGTGGGTGCACCCATGTCACAGGCGCCGCGGTTGGCCGCTTCCATCACGCCGGGGCCGCCGCCGGTGCAAATGTAGAGCTGGTCTGCCTGTGCCCGCCCGGTGCTGTACCGGGCCACCAGGCGCGCGAACTGGCGCGACTGGTCGTACCACACGGAGTTGCGTACATCGCGCTGGGCGCGTTCCAGCGCTTCGTGCTCGGTGCTTTTTTGGGCCAGCGCCAGGCGCTCGGCGGCGGTCTCGGGCGATACAAACCGCGCACTGCCAAACACCACCACCGTGTGTTCTATGCCCTGGCGGGTGAGTTCGAGCTCGGGCTTGAGCATCTCCAACTCAAAGCGAATGCCGCGGGTTTCGCGGCGCAGCAAAAATTCGGGGTCGGCAAAGGCCAAGCGGGCTGAATCCGCACCCAGCGGGTCTTGCGGGCCGTGTTTGAATTCGCGCCATTCCTCGGCGACTTGGCTCGCAGACAGGGTTTTGGTGTTTTCCATGGGCGAATTGTCAAGCAGGAGGTGACGGAGCCAGTGATCCAAAAACAAAAAAGCTCCCGAAGGAGCTTTTAGTGTGCAGCGGCCGTGTGAACGGCGCGTACAGCGCAAATTAGACGCGCTTGCGGTATTCGCCAGTGCGGGTGTCGATTTCGACCTTGTCGCCTTGCGCCACGAAGATGGGCACACCGATCTCGAAACCGGTCGCAATCTTGGCGGGCTTCAACACCTTGCCGGACGTGTCGCCCTTGACGGCGGGCTCGGTCCAGGTGATTTCGCGCACCACGCTGGTGGGCAACTCGACCGAAATGGCTTTTTCGTCGTAGAACACGACTTCGAGTTCCATGCCGTCTTCGAGGTAGTTCAGCGCGTCGCCCATGTTCTCGGCTTCGACTTCGTACTGGTTGAACTCTTCGTCCATGCAGATGTACATGGGTTCGGCAAAGTAGGAATAGGTGCAGTCCTTCTTGTCCAGAATGACCTGGTCCATCTTGTCGTCGGCCTTGAAAACGACTTCGGTGCCGAAGTTGGCGATCAGACTCTTGAGCTTCATGCGCACGGTGGCGGAATTGCGTCCGCCGCGGCTGTATTCGGTTTTGAGCACGACCATGGGGTCTTTGCCGTGCATGATGACGTTACCGGCGCGAATTTCTTGGGCAATTTTCATAGGGAATAAAAGAGGGTTTATCTCGGTCTGCGGGTTAGGCCACAACATGCGGCGGGGCGAGAGATGCGCGCAAACGGCGCTCAAAAGCAGCAAAGCCTGCGATTTTATCGTTTTTTCTTTGCCTGATCGGGTGCCGCCGCGGTCTGGACAAAGTCGCACAGCTGGCTACGCAGGTCGCTTTGCTGCGCCAAATGCGGCGGCAGCGCCTGCGCCCAGGCCGGCCATCCCTCGACTGGCCCGCTTGCTGGAGGCTGTGACGCGCAAAGCGGCAGGGCGAAATGCGCGTCCCAAGGCGCCAGCCCATTCCACTGGGCGTGCCAAGCGCGCACTTCGGGGGGCGCGTCCAGCGTTTCCAGAAACGCATCCAGTTTGGCCCGGTGCGCACCATCGTCCTGCGGATAAATCTGCCAGACAAAAGGTCGCCCCGCCCACAGGGCGCGCACCAGGGAGTCTTCGCCACGCACAAAGTTCAGGTCGCAGCTCCACAGCAAGGCGTCAAACTCGGTTTGCGCAAGCAGTGGCAAATAGCTGATGCGCAGCTGCCCTGGCGCTTGACCGGTGCGAGCGAGCGCCTGTTCCACCAAGCCCTGGGCTTGGCCCGCCGTCACCAGCAGATGCACCGGCGTGTCCAAAGCGCGCAGTTGCGCCAAGAGCCGATCAGCGGGTGCAGATGCGTAGCAAAACAAGGACACCAGCATTTCGCCACGGTCTTGCATGCCGTGGCTTTGCAGCCATTGGCGCCTTTGGCCCGGGCCAAAGGCGCTGCGCTGGTGCAAAAGACCGGGTTCACGCAACAAGCCGCCCGTGCGCGGCGTAAAGCCAGGGTAGAAAAAATGCTTGGTCCAACCCTTGGCCGGGCCCGACATCACCGGCGAGGGCAGGCGGTGGCAGCGTTCGACAAAGCCTTCAGCGCTCAGGTATTCGAGGTTGATCCATACCGGCGGTCGGTCAGGGGCTACTTGTGCTTGGGTTCGGGCGGCGACGAAGGCCGCTGGCAAGTCGCAGCCGAAACTCTCAATCCAGACCTGGGCCGGGCTAAGGGTCGCAAGCGTCGCGGGATCGCTGGCCTGACTCCAATGCCGTACCGCAATACCCGGCCAGTTGCCTTCAAGCGTGCCGGGCGCCATCCAGTGCAGGACCTGTCGGTCGTCGAGCCACAGGCGCACCGTGTGGCCCAGTGCGGCCAAGTCTGCGCACAGTCGCCAGCACACGCCCACGTCACCGAAGTTGTCAATCACCTGGCAAAAGACGTCCCAAGTCCAAACGGGACGGGGCGGCAAAGAATCCGGGGGCGATGCAGGAAGTGGAGCGGCTTGCATGGGCCGATTGTCCTCTGCGCGCGGTGATGGGCGTCGGCCGGCGGGAGCGGCACAAAACGGCTGACAATACGCGCCATGACCGCCCCCGTCCACTCTGAAGAACTCTTGCGCCAGGTCGCCGCCTTGCCCACGCTGCCAGGCGTTTACCGCTACTTTGACGCGCAAGACCAGGTCTTGTACGTGGGCAAAGCCATCAGCCTGAAAAAGCGGGTGACCAGTTATTTCCAGAAAAACCACGGCGGCACCCGCATTGGCCACATGGTCAGCAAGATCGTGCGCCTGGAAACCACGGTGGTGCGTTCCGAGGCCGAAGCGCTGTTGTTGGAAAACAACCTCATCAAGACGCTCAACCCGAAATACAACATCTTGTTTCGGGACGACAAAAGCTACCCCTATTTGAAGATGACGGCCGCGACCCCCGCCCTTGACGCCCCCGTGCCCGCAGGCCCCGGACGGGCGGCTTCCAGCGCGCAGCAGTTTTCGCGCGTGGCGTATTACCGGGGCGGGGTCGAGAAAAAGCACCACTACTTTGGCCCCTACCCCAGCGCCTGGGCGGTGAAAGAGGCAATTTTGCTGATGCAAAAAGTGTTTCGCCTGCGCACTTGCGAGGACTCGATCTTCAGCAACCGCACGCGGCCCTGTTTGCTGTACCAGATCAAGCGCTGCTCGGGCCCGTGCGTAGGCCATATCAGCGCGCAAGACTACGCACAGGACGTGCAAGAGGCGCAGAAGTTTTTGCGTGGCGACGCCCAAGAGGTGATGCGTTCGTTGGAGACGCGCATGATGGCGCACGCCGAGCGGCTGGAGTTTGAACAGGCCGCAGAGCTGCGCAACCAGGTGGCGGCGCTGTCCAATGTGCTGCACCAGCAATCGGTGGACAATGTGTCGGACCGCGACGTAGACATCCTGGCCGTCAAAGTGCAGGGCGGCAAGGCCTGCGTCAACTTGGCCATGGTGCGCGGTGGCCGCCATGTGGGCGACCGGCCGTATTTCCCGGTGCATGTGGAAGATGCCGCCGTGCTGCTGGACGATGAGGACGCGCCACCCGATGCCACCGTGGCGGTCGAGGTGCAAGTGCTCGAAGCCTTTTTGGCGCAGCATTACATCGGTTTGCCTATGCCCTCGGTACTGGTGGTGAGCCACCCGGTGGGCAAGTCACTGCTGTCGGCCCTGTCTGAGCAACACGGATTCAAGGTAACGGCGGTGCACCAACCGCGCGAACAGCGCCGCGCCTGGCTGGATATGGCGCAGACCAATGCCGCGCTGCAACTGGCGCGCTTGCTGGCAGAAGAGGGCTCGCAACAAGCCCGCACCCGCGCGCTCGCCGAGGCGCTAGATTTGACCAACGAAGACCTCGATGCGCTGCGCATCGAGTGCTTTGACATTTCGCACACCGCAGGCGAAGCCACCCAGGCCTCGTGCGTGGTGTTTCAGCACCACGCCATGCAAAACGCGCAGTACCGGCGCTACAACATTGCAGACATCACCCCCGGCGACGATTACGCCGCCATGCGCCAGGTGCTCACCCGGCGCTACAGCAAGACCGCCGAGGCGCTGGCCCAGGCCAAGCACGCCGGTGTGGCGCCCTCGGGCAGCGACCGCCTGCCTGATTTGGTGCTGGTGGACGGCGGCAAAGGCCAGGTATCGATGGCGCGCGAGGTGTTTGAGTCCTTGGGGCTGGATCTGTCGCTGATCGTGGGCGTGGAAAAAGGGGAGGGCCGCAAGGTGGGCCTGGAAGAATTGGTGTTTGCCGACGGGCGCGACAAGGTCTATCTGGGCGCCGACTCGGCTGCGCTGATGCTGGTAGCCCAAATCCGCGACGAGGCGCACCGTTTTGCCATCACCGGCATGCGCGCCCAACGCGCCCGGGTGCGCCTGAGCGGCGGCAAACTCGAAGAAATACCCGGCATCGGTCCCAAGCGGCGGGCCAAACTGCTGCAGCGCTTTGGCGGTGTGCGTGGTGTGGCCATGGCCAGCGCCAAGGACATTGCATCGGTCGACGGAATTTCGTCTGAATTGGCCGAAGAGATTTACCGGGCGCTCCATTAGCCGTGCCACAATCCCCGCCATGTTTACGACCATTCCCACGCTCTTGACATGGACGCGCATTTTTGCGATTCCCTTGATTGCGGGGGTGTTTTATCTGCCCGAAGCCTCCGCGAGCCTGGCCGAAAAAAACATGCTCGCCACGCTGATGTTCGTGGTGTTCGCCCTGACCGACTGGCTTGATGGCTATCTGGCGCGCAAGCTCAACCAGACGTCATCGTTTGGCGCCTTTCTGGACCCGGTGGCCGACAAGTTTCTGGTGTGCGCCTGCGTGCTGGTGCTGGTGCATTTGCAGCGTGCCGATGTGTTTGTGGCGCTCATCATCATCGG
>CANFNE010000080.1 GCA_947448105.1 Burkholderiales bacterium | reverse complement strand
CCCCCCAGCCCCCTTTCCTCCCCGGCGGTGAGGAAAGGGGGAGCAAAACAGCCACATTTGGTTTCGTCGCTTCGGCTACGAATCTACTGGCGTGGCACCTGCGGCGCTGCGTGCGAAATCAGTGGCTGAAAGTGGCGCAGACGCCAATTGCATGGCTATCGGGTAGCGCCCAGTGGTGCGCTAGCCGACGCGACGAAACCAAATGTGGCTGTCCGCTCCCCCTTTCCGCCCCGGTGGGGGCGGAAAGGGGGCCGGGGGGATAGGGGGGGTAAATCAGCCATCCGCAAAAAAGCCAGGACAAAGCGCCAGCCAAATAGCGTTTCAATTGCTTGCACATAAGATCACAGCTCCCACCGCGCGCCGCAGCCGCGACCCTCAGCCCAACCCACTCCATGCCCCCATCCTCCCCCACCATCACCATTGCACCCCGCGACCTCGGGCTGATGCTGTTGGTGGTGCTGGTCTGGGGCATGAACTTTGCGGCCATCCGGATTGGCGTGGCTGGTGTGCCTCCGCTTTTGCTGGGGGCCTTGCGCTTTTCGCTGGCGGCGTTTCCAGCCGTGTTTTTGTTCAAGGCGCCCCAGGTGCCGCTGCGCTGGTACGTGCTGTACGGCATGACGATCTCGGTGGGGCAGTTTGCGTTTTTGTTTTCCGCCATCCACGTGGGCATGCCCTCGGGGCTGGCCTCGCTGGTCTTGCAGTCGCAGGCTTTTTTCACCCTGGTGTTTGCAGCGTTCTGGCTCAAAGAGCGCTGGCAGCTCAACCAGGTCGCAGGGCTGGCGTTGGCGGGAGCGGGTCTGGTGCTGATTGGCAGCGCGCACGGGGTGAGCATGCCCTTGGGTGGTTTTGCCCTGACGATTGCGGCAGCTGTCATGTGGGCCGGCGGCAATATCGTCACCCGCAATTTGGGACGCTTCGGCCCGATGGACCAGCAGGCCTTTGTGGTGTGGGCCAGCCTGGTGCCGCCCGTGCCGTTTTTTCTGCTGTCGTACTGGATGGAGGGCCCGCAGGCTATGTGCGATGCACTGGCGCAGTTCCAGTGGCAGTCCTTGGCGGCGCTCGTGTATCTGTCATGGGCTGCGACGCTGTTTGGCTATGGGGTCTGGACCCGCATGCTGTCGCGCTACCCTGCCAACCGGGTGGCGCCCTTGAGCCTCTTGGTGCCGCTGGTGGGCTTGACGACGGGCTGGCTGCTGTTTGGTGAGACCCTGCAAGTGGTTCACTTTGCCGGTGGCGCCTTGCTGATGGTGGGTTTGTTGCTGAATTTGTTTGGCGCGCGCTGGCTGGCGCGCAAGCCTGCGCTTGCCGCAGGCTAAAACACGAGGGAGACGTGGATATGGTGGAAGACGAACGTTGTTGTGGCACAGGCACCTGCCTGATCAATGCCCAAGGTTTTTGCTGGTGTGGCCAGCAGTGGGACGGCCAAACCATGTGCCGCCCGGGCAGCGCAGGGGCCCCAACCCCGGCGCAAGAGGCTGCACAAGCGGCGTCTGCAGATACGCCCGCAACGCCTGAGGCCTAGCGCCGCAAGGCGCGCTCGCGAGCGCGTGGATGGGGGCCCGCATGGCAGCGGGTGGCGCGTGTTCCAATACAGCGATGTTTTTGACCCTCCCCGTGCGATGAACCCGGACGCACAAACGCTGTGGCGCCTGCCCCAATGGGCTTTTGCGGTGCTGTTGGCCGTCTTGGGCATGCTCGGGCCGTTTTCCATTGACACCTATTTGCCGGCGTTTGCCGGCATCGCCGCGTCCTTGGGTGCCACGCCGCTGCAAATGCAGCAAACCCTGTCCGCCTATTTGTTTGGTTTTGCCTTCATGGCGCTGTTCCACGGCGCGATTTCGGACAGCTTTGGCCGTCGCCCCGTGGTGCTGTGGGGCATGGCGGTGTTTACGCTGGCATCCGCCGGTTGCGCGCTGTCGCAAAGCATTGGCCAACTTATTTTCTTTCGCGGTTTGCAGGGCCTGTCTACGGGCGCGGGCATTGTGATTGCGCGCGCGGTGGTGCGCGATATGTACGCGCCGCACCAGGCGCAAAAGGTGATGAGCCAGATCACCATTTACTTTGGCGTGGCCCCGGCCATTGCGCCGCTGCTGGGCGGCTGGTTGCTGGTGCACAGCAGCTGGCACGCCATCTTCTGGTTTTTGACCGCGGTGGGCGTGGCTTTGTGGCTGGCCAACTACCGGCTGCTGCCAGAGACGCTGCATGTGAGCCAGCGCCAGCGCTTTCACCCCCGAAACCTGCTGGCGGGCTACTGGCAGTTGGGCGCAGACCCGCGCTTTTTGCTGCTGGCGCTGGCCAGCGCCGTGCCGTTTAACGGCGTGTTTTTGTATGTGCTGAGCGCACCGGTGTTTTTGGGCGAGCACCTGCATTTGCTGCCGCAGCAGTTTTTCTGGTTTTTCCTGGTGGTGATCACCGGCATCATGGCAGGGGCCTGGGTCAGTGGCCGCGTGGCGGGCCAACGCACGCCCAAGCGGCAGATACGGGACGGCTTTGTCATCATGCTGTGCATTGGTGTGCTCAACCTGCTGGCCAATCTGCTTTTTGCTGCCCACGTGGCTTGGGCTTTGCTGCCGCTGGGGGTGTTTGCCTTTGGCTGGGCCATGATGGTGCCGGTGGTGACCTTGCTGGTGTTGGACTTGCACCCCGAACGCCGGGGCATGGCCTCGTCTTTGCAGATGTTTATTGGCTCCAGCGCCAACGGCATCGTGGCAGGCTTGGTCTCCCCGTGGGTGATGCATTCCACCGTGGCGCTGGCCGGAGCCTCGCTGTGCATGATGGGCGTGGGCCTGGGGTCTTGGATGTTCTTGCGACGGCGCTGGCCCCAGATTGGCAACGCGGTGCTGCGCACCTAGCCGCCGCGCACTGAAGCCTTGCGCAGCGGTGCCAAAAAACCAGGCACTTAGGATGGCAAAGGCGCTGCAGGTACCGGCGGCTGCGTAGCACCCTGTTCGCGCGCCCCAGGTTGGGGGCAGGTGCGCTGGCAAATATGGATGAGGCCCTTGTCGTCTCGGGCCAGGTAACGCAGCGCGATGGGTTGGGGCACGAAAACCAGGCGCGACGGCGGCTTTGTCCAGACCAAAGGAATGCCCATGTTTAACTCCCTTCACTTATAAATATAAGTTTTGGATATTAATGCGAATTTAGTATGCAAAACTCAAAGGGCCTGGCGATGCTTAAAAATAGCAAGCCGGGCTTTTGTGGTCTGTGCGGTGTTGTTCGGCGGGCAGGCGCCACCGCCCCTGTGAACTTACAGGTCGATGGCCGGCAACAAGGCGCTGCGCGGCACGTAGCGCCAGCGTCCCACCAGCATGGTCGTGAGCGCCGCTGCGGCGCCCGCGAGCAAAACCTGCTGCCAGGACGTTTGCCAGACGCCGTCAAAGGCGCCGAACATGCTGGCCTTGAGTCCGTGAACCACCCAGGTAATGGGCAACCAGGGGCTCATGGTGGCAAAAAAAGTGCCGCTCAGTTCCACCGGCAACACGCCGCCCGACGACGAGAGCTGCACCGCCAGAAACAGCATGGACAGAGCCTTGCCGGCGTCGCCCAGCAGCCGCGTCAGGGCGCAGACGATCAGCAAAAACGTCAGGCCTGCGCTGACGACGGTGCAGGCCAAGGCCGCTGGCTGGACCACCTTGATGTGCAGCACGTAAAACACCGTCACCAGCACCAAGCCCGCCTGCAGCAGCACCACGGCGGCGGGCAGGGCGAGTTTGCCGATCAGCCGGGCCAGCGGGCTGAAATGGCGTGCGGCGGTGGGCAGCAAGCGCAGATTGACCAAAAAGGCGGCAATGCCTGCGCCCAGCCAGAGCGCCGCGGGAATGATGTTGGCCGCAAAGCCGCTGCCACTGTTTTGCACACTGGCCTCCATTTCCAGCGTGGGCTGCACGGAGTGGGCCAGGCCGCGCGCGCTGCCCTGGGGCGCGTCCAGCGGAGCGGGCAGCGCATTGACCAGCAAACCGGTGCCGTCCAAAAGTGCGCGGCTGGCGCTGCTGATCTTGTCGTTGGCCTGGGCCAAGGTGGCGTTAGCGCGCGCCAGCTCGCTGGCGCCTTCGGTGAGGCTGTCGATCTGGCTGTCTTCGGGCAGCTTGCCCACCAGGGTGCGCAGCGCGCCGTTCATGGCCCGTACGCCGCCGGTCAGTGCACTGACCCCGGCGCTGAGCTGGGTCGCTCCCTCGGCCAATTTTTGTTGGCCCAGGCCCGCGCTTTGCAGGCCGCTGTCCAACTGGTACAAGCCCAGCGCCAATTGGGTGACGCTGTCGCGCACCGCAGGGCGCACCAAGAGGCTGTTGTCAGCCTCTTGTTTGAAGGCCGCCACCCCGGCATTGAGCGCCTGGCTGCCCTCGTGCAGGTTTTGCAGGGTTTTGTACAAGTCCTCGTGGCCTGCTGCGAGCGTTTCGGCCCCGGTGTTGAGCGCGGTGAGTTCGGAGTTGCGCGGACGTTTGGCGTCTAAGGTGCGCACGCCCGCGCCGAGCTGGTGCATGCCCGCGCCGAGCTGGCCTACGCCCTCGTTCAAGCGCGCGGCACTGTTGCCCAGCGACTTGGCGCCCATGGCCGCTTTGGAGGCGCCACTGCTGAGCTCGTCGGCTGCCGCATGCAGCTGTGTGGCGGCTTGGCGCAAGCGCTCCACGCTGTCTTTGGAGCCTGCGGCGTTGAGCAGCACCAGGCTCCAGCGCTGCTCGTTGAGGCTCTCATTGACCTTGTGCCCGAGTTCAGCGGCGAACAACTGGGCAATGCGCGCACCTTCAAAACTATTGCCCTCGGACGCATACACCACCAGCTTGCCCGCGCCGGGCAGGGCCCCGGGCACGGCGTTGGAGCTGAAGTCCGCCGGAATGATGAGCGCAAAGGCCAGCGCGCCGTGGCGCACTTGTTGGCGTGCGGCTTCGGCCGAGTCCATGCGGTGGTAGCCAAAGCGGGCGCTGCGTTCGAGCTGCGTGACCAGTTCGTCGCCCATGTTCACGGCCTGCTCGCGGTACACCACGCCCCGGTCCTGGTTGACCAGGCCCACTTGCAGCGCGCCGCTGTTGGCGCCGGGATCCCAGACGCTAGAGAGGTAAATCACCACATACAGCGCCGGGATCAGCGCCACCGCAAGCACCGCCAGCAGGGCTTTGGCGCTGCCCAGGAACAAGGGCGTCTCCAGGCGCAGCAGCAGGCGGCTTTGGCGCAGCACTGTGCGCAGCGGCCCTTGCTTGCGCCGTGGCGCCAAAACCGATGTCACCAGCGCACACCCAGGCGCAAAAAGAGTTTGCTCAGCACAAACAGTGGCCCGACCCACAGGTACTGCAGGTCTTCGAAAAACGAGGGTTTCTTGCCCTCAATGCGGTGGCCGATGAACTGGAAAATCCAGGCCACCACAAACACCAGCACCGACACCGGCACCAGCACGCCGCGCGCGTCAAGTGCGTCCACCACCGCCAGCAGCACCGAAGACACCAGCAGCATGCAACCGGTAAAACGCCAGGACAGGCGCGCGTAATAGACCATGCTCGCGCCAAAAAACACCAGGGCCAGCGCCGGGTGCAGTGCAAACAGCAGACCGGTGAGGCTCAGCATGATGGCGGGAATGGCCACCATGTGGATGGCTTCATTGGTGGGGTGAATATGGCTCAGACCATAGTGGTGCAACAAAGCATCCACCCGGCGCTCGGGCGCATCGTCTTCATCGGGGGCAGCGGTGTGGGGCGTAGTGTTCATCACAGAATCCTGAGGCAGATGGGGTGGGATGGGCCAGGTCCGGTGTGGGCTGGGCCCTAGCGCTTGAAATACTGCTTGAGCCAGCCGACGAGGCGTCCCTGGACGCAGTGGCTTTTCCAGCACAGCAGCGCGTGCTGCGCTCCGGCATAGAGAAAGCGGCTGCTGGGCGCCCTGAGCGGGCGCAACTGGGCCGGCTCGGCGTTCATGGTGGCGCGCAGGTTGTGGGCCAGCACCGCGCTGTCTTGTTGCACAAAAAACACCTCCGGGTGGCTGGTGCTGCGTTCGTGGGCGTCGGTCAGGATGTGCTGGCTCAGCGACATGGCACCTTGTGTGCTGTCGGCCAGCCCGGTGTCGTGCAGCCACGCGGGGGTGGACTGCGACAACACCAGCAGCGGCACGTCACACGCCAGTCGGGCGCCACTGGAGAGCACCACATCGTCGCGTTCCAGCGCGGCCACGGCTTCGTACAACACGGTGATGCGCTGCGCGCGCAGTATCGCCAGCATGCGCTGGTGCAAGGCATCGGGGTAGTCGCGCGGCGCTTCGTTGGGCGCAGGCACCCAGGTGACGGCCGCCGTGGGCATGCGCGCACGCACGGCCAGCGCCAACTCAAAGCCCTGCGTGCAGTGGCCGACCACGGCCACGCGCAGGGCGCGGCTGCGGCCCAGGTCGCAGACTTTGGGCCACAGCGCCACAAAGCCTTCGAGCGGCGGCACAAACAGTCCGTGCTCGCGTGCGCCTGGCATGGCTTGTTCTACTGCCTCGCGGTGCGGCTGGGGCCCGATGTTGATGGACAAGACGTCGTAGTCCATCACTTGGCGGTCGTCGAGCAGCACGGTGCGCGAGGCTGCATCCATGGCCCGCCCCTGGCGACCGGCCCAGTGCACGCTGCTGCCGTGGAGCAGCGGCTCGATATCGGTCAGGCAGTCGGCATGGGGGTAGGCGTTGGCCATGAAACCGGCCAGCCTGCGGGGCGAGAAAACCTGCGCGTGCTGGGTCAGCAAGGTGATTTCAGCGTGCGGTATCGGGGCTTTTTGCAGCGACTCCAAAAACCGCAAGTGCGCCGGACCCGCACCCCACAAGAGCAGGCGCACCGGTCGGCGGTAGCCCTGGACTGGCGTGCTCGGGGCGGCTTCGCGGAGTTCGGGGATGGCTGCGGGCGCGGTGGCGTTAGGCGCCTGGGCCGGTGCGGTCGTATTACCTGTCATGGCCCCTATTGTTCCACGAGCCAGACCGGGCTTTGTCCATCCCCGGCGCCGCGCACCTGCGCCACGATGGCGCTGTGCCCGTAACCGGCCAGGCGCAGGGCGGCCACGCAGGCCGGGGCCCGCTCGGCGGCCACACTGGCGAGCAGGCCGCCGGCGGTTTGCGGATCAAACACCAGGGCCAGGCGCTGCGCGGCTTGTGCGCCAGCGCCTGCGGTGGCGGCGTTGGCAATGGCCTGTACGAGGCGCGCGTTGGCGCTGTGCAGGGAACTGGTCGTGCCCCTGTGCAGGCATTGCAGCGCGCCGTCGAGCGCTGGCACTGCGTTGAGATCCAGCGCTACGTCAAGGCGTGAGGCGCGCGCCATCTCCACCAGGTGGCCCAGCAGGCCAAAGCCGGTGATGTCGGTGCAGGCACTGGCACCGTGCGCTTGAACGATGTGCGCTGCGGCTTGGCTGGACTGGCACATGCTGTCGAGCGCAGCTTCTACCCAGCGCCCGCGCGCCTGGCCCAGCGCGTGGGCGGCAAACAGCGTGCCGGTGCCCAGCGGCTTGGTCAAAATCAGCACATCACCCGGCTGCATGCCGCCTTTTTGCAGCACGCCTTGCAACTGGCCTTGCGCGTTGATGTCTACCAAACCGTTCACGGCAAAGCCCAGTGCCAGCTCCTGGCCTTCGCCGGTGTGGCCGCCCACCAGGGTGCAGCCGGCAGCGTTGAGCACTTCGACAGCGCCACCCATCATTTGCGCCAGCAGCATGCGCGTTTGCCGGTCTAAGCCTGGTGGCACGGTGGCAACCGCGGTGGCGGTGTGGGGCTGCGCGCCCATGGCAAAAATATCGCCCAGCGCGTGGTTGGCTGCGATTTGCCCAAAGCGGTAGGGGTCGTCCACAAAAGCCCGGAAAAAATCCACCGACTGCACCAGTGCCTTGCCCGGCGGTACGCGCACCACGGCCGCGTCGTCTGGCGCGCCCAGGCCGATCAGCACGTCCGCATTGGGCAGCGGGCGCAGCGCACCCAAGGCCTGCGACAAGACACCCGCGCCCACCTTGGCGCCGCAGCCGCCGCAGCGCATGGCCTGCGCGGCCGACGACTGTTGTGACTCAGCGGCGCTCAGGTCGGCCAAGGCGGGTGCGCCAGCGCCAGGCGCCGCGTCCATGGCGGCCACGCCCAAATCCGAGAAACGTTGCATGAAACGCCGGTCAATGCCGTCTTTCCAGCGCCAGACCCAGGCCCCGGCAAAGTCCAGCGCCCCGCGGGAGGCCACGGCGTAGCGGTCGCCGGTGCTGATGAGCGCCAGCCAGTGCCGCTGCGGCCGGTACGGCCGCAGCGGCTGGCCCAAGAGCGCGTAGCGCAGGTTGCGCGCCAGTGGCATGCCCATGCGCACCGCAAAGACGCCGGCTTTTTCCAGCGGCCGCGCCTCGAAGTGGGCGACGTCGCCGCTGGCAAAAATGCGCGGGTCGGTCAGGGATTGCAGCTTGTCGTTCACCCGCACGCAGCGGGCCGCATTGAGCGCCAGCCCGGTGTCTTGCAGCCAGGCGCCGCCGCCGGCCTGGGTGACCCAGAACACGGCGTCGGCGTCCATCCATGTACCGCCGGCGCCACTGCCAGGGTGGATGTGCACCCCTTGGGTGCTCACCTGGCTGACCCGCACCCCCGTGTGCACCTGCACGCCGCGCGCTTGCAGCACATCGGCAAAGCGGCGCTGCACGCGCCGGTTGTGGGTGGGCAGCACCGTGTCCGTTGCGGAAAAAAGCGAAAACACCGGTTCCGGCCCGGGCAAACCAAGCGCGTGGCGCTCGGCGCGCAGCCGGTATTGCATGGCTAGCAGCAGTTCCACACCGCCTGCACCTGCGCCCACCACCGCAATGCGGCGCGGTCCCTGGCCTGCCTGCACTGCCCCGAGCAGCGCCAGCCAGCGCTGGTTGAAGGACGCAATCGGCTTGACGCTGACCGCATGATCGGCGGCCCCCGGCGTGGCGCCGGTTTGGGGCGTAGAGCCGGTGTTAATGGCCAGCAGGTCGTAGTCCAGCGCCGGGCGGTCGCGCAGCAGCACCTGGCGGCGCACGCGGTCGATGCCTGTGACCTCAGCCCGCACAAAACGCGCCCCGGCAAACACGCACAGGCGTACCAAGTCCAGGTGCACCTCGTCAAAACCGTAGTGGCCGGCCACATAACCCGGCAGCATGCCCGAGTAAGGCGTGTGCGCGTCGGTGCAGACCAGCGTGATGCGCAGGCCTTGCACCGGCTGCATGGCAAAGGCTTTGAGCACCCCCACGTGGCTGTGTCCGCCGCCCACCAGGACGAGGTCGCGCAGGATGGGGTGGGTTGGGGTTTGCATGGGGGGGATTGTGAACGGTGTTTTTGTTGGGTTTTGGTGGGTTTTGTTTGGTTTGGTTTGGTTTGGTTTACCCCCCCTATCCCCCCAGCCCCCTTTCCACCCCCACCGGGGCGGAAAGGGGGAGCGAAGTCCACATTTGGTTTTTTCGCGTCGGCTCGGGCACCACCGGGAGCGGCTCGATGCGCGTGCAGTG
>CANFNE010000079.1 GCA_947448105.1 Burkholderiales bacterium | reverse complement strand
TTGCCCGAAGCGCTTCTAGGGTCCGGCGTTCCGGCGCCGCGAGTGCGGCGGCAAATGTGCGGGCTTGCGTTGTTGAAGGGGTCAAAGGCATTGGAATCGAAGGGTGGGGCGCCTGGCGCACACGAAGAAAAGGTGGCGTGTACCAAGCCCCATGATAGTCAGCGCAGCGGTCGGTAGCGCGACACGCGGAGCGGTGGTGTATGGGTGTTTTTCAAAAATTTTTCATGATTCAGACATTTATTTGTCACGCCGCTTTTGCACACTTCCAGGCTATCGCAGCCTCGCTGCATGGATGGAGTGATGTATGGAATTTTCGGGCCCATCGCGCGGCGCAGGCGCAGTACAGGAGCGGATCGCGTCGCACATGCCGATCTCGGTCGCAGACACCCAAGTCCCGTTTGCGCGGCCTGCGCCGGGCGGTATTGCGGTGTCCTGGGCGCGCCACCAGGACGAAGTGCGCGCCGCGCAGCGGCTGCGTTACGAGGTGTTTGCCGGTGAAATGGGCGCGCGCCTGAAGACGCCCTTGCCCGGCCACGATATTGACCTGTTTGACAACTACTGCGAACACCTGCTGGTGCGCGACAGTGCCACGGCGCAGGTTATTGGCACCTACCGCGTGCTTACGCCGGTGCAAGCCAAGCGCGTGGGCAGCACCTACAGCGACACCGAGTTTGACCTGACCCGGCTGCGCGGCCTGCGTGAGCGCATGGTCGAACTCGGCCGCAGTTGCGTGCACCCCGACCACCGCCATGGCGGCGTGATCCTTGCCTTGTGGAGCGCCTTGGCAGAGTTCATGGCGCGCAACCAGCTCGACACCATGATTGGCTGCGCCAGCATTCCCATGCTGCACCACGGCATGGTGTGCGGCGACGCTGCCGCCAGCATTTGGCACCAATTGCAGGCGACGCATTTGGCGCCGATTGAGCACCGGGTGCGCCCGCGCTTGCCGCTTCCACTCGAACGCCTGGACCTGAACCTGGCGGTGGAGCCACCGGCCTTGATCAAGGGCTATTTGCGCCTGGGCGCCAAAGTGCTGGGCGCGCCCGCCTGGGACCCGGATTTCAACTCCGCTGACCTGCCCATGATGATGCGTTTGGCGGACTTGCCACCGCGCTACCGCAAGCATTTCTTGGGTGCTTGACTGCGAGGCTGCGGTGCGAAAGCGCACGAATTTTGGTGTTTATTTCCATGTTTCGTGACGGTGGAGTGCGCATGCCAAAGCAGGGCAGCGTAAAGTGGCCGCTTTGCAATCGCGTTCGAAAGTGATTTACATGACGGCCCATGGATCTTCAGACAGCGTAGCGACGTGGACGACGTCCAAAGCCTTCCACGACGCCGGGCGCCGGCACCTGCTCGACCGCGACCACAGCCTGGTGGCGTTCAATGAGCGGGTGTTTAGCTGGGCAGCGCGCGCCGACGTGCCGGTGCTTGAGCGACTGCGCTATTTGTGCATTGTCTCGTCCAACCTGGACGAGTTTTTTGAAGTGCGTGCCGAGCCCCACCTCACGGCCCAGCGCGCCGATGACCGGGACGGCACGTACACGGTCGAATCCTTTGAGCGGCTGTCTGGGGCCTTGCACCAGCTGGTGCAGCGGCAGTACGCGCTGTACAACGAGTCGCTCTTGCCTGCGCTGGAGCAAAACGGTGTGAGGATTGTTTCGCACGCAGAGCGCACTGCGGCGCAGCGCCAGTGGGTCAAGCAGTATTTCTTGCGCGAGGTGCGCCCCTTGCTGATACCGGTCGGGCTTGATCCGGCGCACCCGTTTCCGCAGGTGGCAAACAAGGCGCTGAATTTCATCGTGCGCCTAAGCGGCCATGACGCTTTTGGTCGCAGCAATGAGATTGCCATCGTTAAGGTGCCGCGGGTGCTGCCGCGCATCATTCGCCTGCCTGACAAAATTGCCGGAGGCAAGGCGGTGTTTGTGGCCCTGACCAGCGTGATCCGTGCGCACCTGGAAGCGCTTTTTCTGGGCCGCACGGTAGAGCAGTTTTCGCAGTTCCGGGTTACGCGTCACTCGGACTTGGCGGTGGACGAGGACGATGTGCAAAACCTGCGTACCGCGCTGCGCCAGGGTCTGGTGCACCGCCACTATGGCGAGGCGGTGCGCTTGGAGGTGTCGTCGGGATGCTCCGAGCATCTTTCGCACTTTTTGCTCAAGCAGTTCGATTTGCCGGAACTGGCCTTGTACCGGGTCTCAGGACCGGTCAACCTGGTGCGCCTCACGCAGATGATCGACCTGCTGAACCGCCCGGACTTGTGCTTTGCGCCTTACAAGGCCTGCTTTCCCCGGCAAATGGGGAGCAGCGCAAACCTTTTCAACCAGCTCAAACACAGCGATATCGTTTTTCACCAGCCTTTCGAGAGCTTTGACGGCGTGCTGGCTTTTTTGCGCGCGGCCGTGAACGACCCCGATGTGCTGGCCATCAAACAAACGATTTACCGCGCCGGCACCGACTCGGTCATGATGGACTTGCTGCGCGAAGCGGTGCGCAAGGGCAAAGAGGTGACGGTGGTGGTGGAGCTCAAGGCCCGCTTCGACGAGGAAGCCAATATCAACTGGGCGGAGATGCTGGAGTCGATTGGCGCGCAGGTGGTCTACGGCGTGGTAGGCCTCAAGACCCACGCCAAGATGCTGCTCGTTACCCGGCGCGAGGGCAACCGGCTCAAACGCTACGGTCATTTGTCGACCGGCAACTACAACGCCCGCACCGCGCGCCTGTACACCGACATCAGCCACATCACGGCCGATGCGGCGCTCACCCTCGACATGGAGCATGTGTTTGTGCACCTGGCCAGCCAGAGCCGCTTACCGCGCCTGCAAAAAATGTGGATGGCGCCGTTTAACCTGCACAAGAACCTGCTGCGCAAGGTCCAGGCGCTGGGGCAAGCGGCTGCCAGGGGCCAGTCCACACGCATCGTCCTGAAAATGAATGCGCTCACCGATGTAGGCCTGATCGAGGCCTTGCTCGCGGCAGGTCAGCAGGGCGTAGAAATCGACCTGCTGGTTCGCGGCGCCTGCATGTTGCCCGCGCGCGTGCCGGGCCTGAGCGACAACATCCGCGTGCGCTCGGTGATCGGGCGCTTTTTGGAACATTCACGGGTGTTTTACTTCCGCCAAGGGGCGGCGCAGTCGCTGTACCTGTCCAGCGCCGATTGGATGAACCGCAATATGGTGCGGCGGGTGGAACTGGCCTGGCCGGTCACCGACCCCGCGCAGCGCCAGCGCCTGGTCGACGAATGCCTGCTGGCTTATTTGCACGACGGCGTGGACGCCTGGGACATGGCGCCCGATGGCAGCTACCAGGCGGTGCGCCAGGGCGCCAGCACGGGCCACGGCGCGCAAGCCGCGCTGATGGCGCGCTATGGGCATGAGCACGGCGCACATGCCAAAGGATAGAAGCATGGACCTGGTCCTTTGGCGCCATGCAGAAGCGATTGACCTTGAGCTGGTGGGTGACGACATGCTGCGCACGCTCACGCCCCGTGGCGAAAAACAAGCGCAGCGCATGGGCGCCTGGCTGGACCGCCAACTGCCCGCCAGTACCAAGGTATTGGTGAGCCCCGCCTTGCGCGCCGACCAGACGGCCAAGGCACTGGACCGCAAATACAAAACCCACGCCGCGCTGGCGCCCTTGGCCGGTGTGGATGACTTGCTGGCGCTGGTGCACTGGCCCAATGCCAGCGGATGCGTGCTGGTGGTAGGCCACCAACCCACCTTGGGTCAGACGGCTTCGCGCTTGCTGGGCATGGGGGGGCTGGACTGCAGCATCAAGAAAGGCGGCCTGTGGTGGCTGCGCCTGCGCGAGCGCGAGGCCGGCACCGAGGTGTCGGTGGTGGCGGTGCTCTCGCCCGACCTGGTCTAAGAAGACCCCGCCTGCCCTGTGCCGGTCAGGCCTGGATCTGCCAGGTGGTGAGCGACTAGGCTTTGCTCGGGCGCCCGGTCTTCAGGCTGGGTACAGCGGCGATGGCGGCCAGAAAAACGGCGTCGGGCAGGGTCGCCAGGTGCTTCATGCCGGCACGGATCAGCTCCGTCTTTTTAACCGTTACCTTCAGTTGCGCGGCGCGCTGTTTCATGGCGTCCAGTACGAGGTATTCCGCTTTGGGAATGGTGACGCTGTCACGCACCATTTTTGGTTTTTTGTCTTTGGCATGTTTGCTGTCAGCCAGTTGGGCCGCCGCAGTCGGTGCAGCAGCAGGTTTGGCGCTGACGGCGGCAGGCGTGGCCGCTTGGGGCTTGGCGGCTGTTTTTGCGGCGGCGGTGCGCACGGGCGCTGCTTTTTTTGCCGCTACGGGCCGCTTTGCTGCAGGCTTGCGTACTGGCGATGCGCTGGTGGCGCTTGCGCGCTTTTTCGCTGCAGGTGCGCGCACTGGGGTGGGGGCAAGCACTGCTTTGGAGGTGGCTGCGGTTTGCGCGGAAGTGGGTACTGCTTTTGTCATGCCTCTGGTGTCCTTGTGTTCTGGGATTGAAAAATCGGTAAAAAACGGTACATATAGTTTATATCGTTTTTTACATTTTGCAAACACAAGGCCCGTGGCAGCACCTGGCAGCGTGAGCGACCACGCCAATCGCCCCGCTAGCACCGTTGCAGCGGGCGCTTTAGTTCTCTGCGAAGTCCAGCGGCCAGGGGGTTTTTTGCCAGGCCATGGCTTCTTCGCGCAAGAGGTAGGCGGACTGCGGAAATTCCTGCGCCCAGGGTGCTGCGCATTGCAGCTGCAGCTTGCCGCCAGGCAAGGCGACGATGGCCAGGCCGGACAAGTCCGGGTCGCGCCGCGCGTGGCACAAAATGACGGCCAAGCGCAAGGCCAGCAGTTGGGAGCGCAAGTCGTCGTTGGTCAGGTCGGCTTCAAGCTTGCGCAATTTGCCGCGATGTCCCAGCACCAACAAGCTCAGGCGGTGCAGTTCGGGCAAGGAAAAGCCCATAGCGTCGGCGTTGTCCAGAATGTAGGCGCCGTGCTTGTGGTAGTCGCTGTGCGAGATGTGGCTGCCAATCTCGTGCAATTCGGCGGCCCATTTGATCTTGCGAATGCTGCGTCCGGATTCGGATTCGGGCGTGGTTTTTTGGGCACGCGCCAGTTGCTCGAACAAGGACGTGGCCACCTGGCCCACGCGTGCACCATGGATGCGGTCTACGCCAAATTTGCTCGCCAGTCGCAGCACCGTCTTGAGCCGCAGGTCACTCGTGGTGTCGGTGTTGCCGCTGAGCTCACACAGCAAGCCGTGGCGCAAGCCGCCGTCGGTGGGATGCAGCGCCTTGATGCCCAGCAGGCTGAAAAGCGCGCGCGTGATGCTCAGGCCCCCGCCAATGACGGCCTTGCGGTCTTCCCGCATGCCCGGCAGTTTGACCCGGTCTGCGCTTTGGGCATGGATGAGTTTTTCCAGCAACCAATCCAGACTTTCCTGGGTAATCAGGCCCTGCGGCCAGCCCGCCGCCATGAGCACGTCGCTGATGGCGCCCACGGTGCCGGCCGAACCGTAGGCCACGTCCCAGTGGCTGGGGTGGTAGGCGTCTAGCGCTTCGTCAAGCACCGCCTTGGCTGCAATTTCGGCAATCTCAAAGGCGCGCCGGCTGAATTGGCCGTCGGCAAAGTAGCGGGTCGACCAGGCGATGCTGCCCACGCGAAAGGACTCCATCACCCGGGGTTTGAAGCCCTGACCCAAAATCAGCTCGGTAGAACGCCCGCCAATGTCGATGACCAGGCGGCGCTCGTCCGTAGCCGCCAGCGTGTGCGCGACACCCTGGTAAATCAGCCGGGCTTCCTCGCGCCCCGAAATCACGTCGATCGGAAAACCCAGCACTTCGTTGGCGCGCTCCAAAAACGCGTCGCGGTTGCGGGCTTCTCGCAGCGTCTGCGTCGCGACCGCACGCACCTGCGCCGGAGCAAAGCCGGCCAGGCGTTCGCCAAAGCGCGCCAGGCAATCCCAGCCGTTTTGCATCGCTGCCGCGGTCAGGTTGCGGTCGGCGTCCAGTCCGGCGCCCTGGCGCACGGTTTCCTTGATGTATTCGGTGCGTTGGAATTCACCGTGGTCCAACACGCCTATTTCAAGGCGAAAGCTGTTCGATCCAAGGTCGATGGCGGCAAGGCGGTTTTCAGAGGTCATTGAAAAAACGGTTTATACAATTTAGCGCGCGAAGGATAGCACCAAGCGTGTACCCCCGCGCGTGATTGCTGCAGCACAACAAAAAGCCCAGCCTAAGCTGGGCTTTTTGTGGCGCACAAGCGGTGCCGGCGGCTCCCACAGAGCCACGCGCCCTGCTTGCTTATTTTTTGACCGGTGTCATCACCATGTCAACGATGTGAATGACGCCGTTGGCGGCCAATACGTCCGCTTGCACCACGGCGGCGTTTTCTACCGTGACAAAGTCACCGGCCTTGGACAGCGCCAAGGGGTCGCCGTTGAGGGCTTTTACGGTGCTGTTTTTCACATCCTTCGCAAGCGCCAAAGTTGGCACAACGTGGTAGGTCAGCAAGTCTTTGAGTTTGGCGGGGTGCTTGGCGAGGTCTTCCATGGTGGCGGGTTTGACGGCCTTGAAGGCTTCGTTGTTGGGCGCAAACACAGTGAAGGGGCCGGGGCCTTGCAAGTCGGCGGTCAGGCCAGCAGAGGTGATTAGGCCACTGAGCGTGCTCAACGAAGGTGTTTTGGCGATGGTGTCAGCCACGCTCACAGGTTTTTGGGGGGCAGCGCAGGCAGAAACCAGGACGGTCAGCGCAGCGCACAGGGCGGCGCGGCGCGCCAGGGCAAAGGATTTGGAAGTCAGCATGGTCAAAGTCTCCGGTTAGAAAGTGTTGAAGATAAGACCATAAAATGACAAAAATGTGACAATTCGTGCAATTCTGAGCGGGTCCAGACGCACCTTTGGCGCTTTGCAAGCCGCGCTTCACGCGTCACACTTCTGTCACAAATAGTTCTTACATTGGCAGAGTTCTTCCAACCCACCCTCAAAGGTTTTCTATGAAATTTGCAGTCCATTACCCGGCCCTGGTGGCCGCTGTAGCTTCGGTTGTGTCGTTTGGCGCGGTGCAGGCGCAAGAAATTACGGGTGCTGGCGCCAGCTTTCCCGCGCCCATCTATGCAAAGTGGGCGTCGGACTACAACAAGGCGACCGGCGTCAAGGTGAATTACCAGTCCATCGGTTCGGGCGGTGGCATCAAGCAGATTGACTCCAAGACGGTCGATTTCGGCGCTTCCGACATGCCTCAAACGGACGAAGTTCTGAAATCCAAAGGCCAGGTTCAGTTTCCCGCCGTGATTGGTGGAACGGTGCCGGTGATCAACGTCAAGGGCATCGCCCCCGGACAAATGAAACTCGATGGCCAAACGCTCGGCGATATTTTCCTGGGCAAGATCACCCGTTGGAATGATCCGGCACTCAAAGCCCTCAACCCCGGCTTGGCGCTGCCTGACGCTGCCATTGCGCCGGTCCGCCGTGCTGACGGTTCTGGAACCACCTTCAATTTCACCAACTACCTTAGCCGCGTGCATCCCGAGTGGAAGGCCAAAGTGGGCGAGGGCACTGCAGTGAACTGGCCTGTGGGCGCTGGTGGCAAGGGCAACGAAGGCGTTTCTGCTTTCGTGAACCGCCTGCCGAACTCCATTGGCTACGTGGAATATTCTTACGTGAAGCAAAACAAGATGACCTACACCTTGTTGAAAAATCGTGATGGCGTTTATGTTTCACCGGATGACGACGCATTCAAGGCCGCCGCTGCGGGTGCGGATTGGAACAAGTCCTTCTACCAATTGATCACGGACCAGCCCGGTAAAAACACCTGGCCTATCTCCACTGCGACGTTCATCCTGATGCACGCCAAGCAAGACAAACCTGCCAACGCCACTGAAGTTCTGAAGTTCTTCAACTGGGCCTTTGTCCACGGTGGCAAAGCGGCGGCGGAACTGGATTACGTTCCGATGCCCGCAGACGTGGTTGCCACGATCCAAAAGTCCTGGGGTGAAATCAAGGATCCGGCGGGCAAAGCGGTTTCCTTCAAGTAACAGTCCTAGTGCTTTGGTGCCCGGCCCGCCGCGTATTGCGTGCAGGCCGGGTTCTGTGCAACCAACCAAGAGCGTTCCATGAACTTAGCGCCCCCCAGCAAACGTGCCCGTAGCGGACCTGTGGTCGATCAGATTTTCGGTTGGGTCGCCAAAAGCTGCGCGTTTTTGACGCTCGGTCTGCTGATAGCGATCCTGACCTCGTTGACCATCAACGCATGGCCCGCTATTGCCAAATATGGCTTTTCTTTCTTGACCAGCACGGTCTGGGATCCGGTGCAGGAAGAGTTTGGTGGCTTTGTCATGATTTATGGCACGCTGGCAACCTCCTTGATCGCCCTGGTGATCGCCGTTCCGGTGAGTTTTGGCATTGCTTTGTTTCTGACGGAGTTGTCGCCAGCATGGCTCAAGCGCCCGTTGGGGACAGCGATCGAGCTGTTGGCGGCGGTGCCGTCCATCGTGTACGGCATGTGGGGTTTGTTGGTGTTTGGCCCTGTTTTGGCCCAATATGTGCAGACGCCTTTGCAATCCGCGCTCGCCGGTGTGCCTTACCTTGGCGCGCTCGTCTCGGGACCGCCGGTGGGCATCGGCCTTTTGTCGGCCGGCATTATTCTGGCCATCATGATCATCCCGTTTATTGCTGCGGTGATGCGCGACGTGTTTGAGGTGACGCCACCGCTGCTCAAGGAATCGGCCTACGGCTTGGGTGCAACGACCTGGGAAGTGGTGTCCAAAGTGGTGCTGCCCTACACCAAAACTGGTGTGATTGGCGGCATCATGCTCGGACTGGGCCGCGCCATCGGCGAGACCATGGCGGTTACGTTTGTGATTGGCAACTTCAATCAGCTCGACTCTCTAAGCCTGTTTCAGGCCGCCAACAGCATCACGTCTGCTTTGGCCAATGAGTTTGCAGAAGCCGGCGAGGGCCTGCACCAGGCGGCGTTGATGTACCTGGGCCTGGTTCTGTTCTTTATCACCTTTGTGATTTTGACGCTGTCCAAACTCCTGCTTTCACAGCTGCGCAAATCCGAAGGAGCCAAAACATGATGTCCGCGGAAATGAAACAAGCGCGCGCTGCCAAATTCGCGCAGCGCAACAGGGTCAACTACCTGGCCACCGTGCTGGCGCTTTCAGCCATGGCCTTTGGCCTGTTTTGGCTGTTCTGGATACTGATTGAAACCGTGCGACTGGGTATCGGTGGCCTGAGTATTGCCACGCTCACAGAAATGACGCCGCCGCCCAACGAGGAAGGTGGACTGGCCAATGCCATCTACGGCTCGACGCTGATGGTGGGGCTGGCGACATTGGTGGGAACGCCCATTGGCGTGATGGCCGGCATTTACCTGGCCGAATTCGACAGAGCCGGCTGGCTGGCCAATGTGACACGCTTTGTCAACGATATTTTGCTGTCGGCGCCGTCGATTGTCATTGGCTTGTTTGTCTACGCGATTGCGGTGAATCCGTTCAAGACCTTCTCCGCAGGCGCGGGTGTGCTGGCGCTGGCGCTGAT
>CANFNE010000078.1 GCA_947448105.1 Burkholderiales bacterium | reverse complement strand
CAGTGGTGGCCCCGGCCGGCACCATGCTCGATGAGGACAAGATCGAAGAGCTCGAAGCCCACGGCGTGGACGAAGTCAAGGTGCGTACCGCCCTGACCTGCGAAACCCGCTTTGGTATTTGCGCCAAGTGCTACGGACGCGACCTGGGCCGTGGCGGCCTGATCAACCACGGCGAAGCGGTGGGTGTGATCGCCGCCCAGTCGATTGGCGAGCCGGGCACGCAGCTGACCATGCGTACCTTCCACATCGGTGGCGCCGCATCGCGCGCCGCCATCGCGTCCAGCGTGGAGGCCAAGTCCAGCGGCAATATTGGCTTTAACGCCACCATGCGCTATGTGACCAACAGCAAGTCCGAGTTGGTGGTGATTTCCCGTTCCGGAGAAATCGTCATCCAGGACGAGCATGGCCGCGAGCGTGAGCGCCATAAAGTGCCTTACGGCGCAGTGCTCAGCGTCAAAGCCGACCAGGCCATCAAGGCCGGCGCGATTTTGGCCAACTGGGACCCCTTGACCCGCCCCATCATTACCGAGTTCGCGGGTAAAGCGCATTTCGAGAACGTGGAAGAAGGCCTGACGGTGGCCCGCCAGGTCGACGAGGTGACCGGTCTGTCCACGCTGGTGGTCATCGACCCCAAGCGCCGCGGTTCGGCCAAGATCGTGCGCCCGCAGGTCAAACTGATCGACGCGGCTGGCAAAGAAGTCAAGATCCCCGGTACCGACCATGCGGTGACCATCGGCTTCCCCGTGGGCGCGCTGGTGCAAGTGCGTGACGGCCAGGACGTGGGCCCCGGCGAAGTGCTGGCCCGTATCCCCATCGAAGGCCAGAAGACCCGCGACATTACCGGTGGTCTGCCGCGTGTGGCCGAGTTGTTCGAAGCCCGTTCCCCCAAAGACAAAGGCGTGTTGGCCGAAGCCACCGGCACCATTTCTTTCGGCAAGGAAACCAAGGGCAAAGTGCGCTTGCAGATTACCGACCCCGAAGGCAAGGTCTGGGAAGAACTCGTGCCTAAGGAGAAGAACATCCTGGTGCACGAAGGCCAGGTCGTGAACAAAGGCGAGAGCGTGGTGGACGGCCCGGCCGACCCGCAAGACATCCTGCGTTTGCTGGGTTCGGAAGAGCTGGCCCGCTACATCGTGGACGAAGTCCAGGACGTGTACCGCTTGCAAGGCGTGAAGATCAACGACAAGCACATTGAAGTGATTGTTCGCCAGATGCTGCGCCGCGTGGTGGTCGAAGCTGCAGGTGACTCCGGCTACATCAATGGCGAGCAGGTCGAACGCTCCGAGATGCTCAACACCAACGACGCCCTGCGCGCCGAAGGCAAGATCCCGGCCGTGTTTACCAACTTGCTGCTGGGTATTACCAAAGCGTCTTTGTCCACCGACAGCTTTATCAGCGCGGCTTCCTTCCAGGAAACCACCCGCGTGCTGACCGAAGCCGCCATCATGGGCAAGCGCGACGAGCTGCGTGGCTTGAAAGAGAACGTCATCGTCGGCCGCCTGATTCCTGCAGGTACCGGCATGGCCTACCACGAAGCACGTGTGGTGCGTGAGCAGATGGACGACTCCGAGCGCCGTGCCATTGCCGAGGCTGACGCCGCCGAACTGGCTGCAGACACCGACACCGGCGAAGTGTCCTCGGAAGAGGGCGCTGCGGCCGAATAAGCGAAGTCCTGTACTTGGCTGCCGTACCCCGGGCTTATCTCTGGTAAGCCCGGGGTATTTTTTTAGGAGTTAGCACATGTCCCAGGCTTGGCCGTGGATTGCCGGCGCACTCGCGGTGTTTTGGATCGTGGGTCTGCACAACCGCCTGATGCGTTTGCGCGCAGTGGTGTTTGAGGCCTCTGCCGTTTTTGAGCGCGCCATGCAGGCGCTGATTTCCGTGGCGCGCGATGCCGTGTCCAGCAGCGCCGATGCGCCCTCGGCCATTGGCGCGGCGCTGCTGCAAGCGGCCTTGGCGCTGGAGCTCGGCCTCAAGACCCAGAAAAACCCCCGGCGTGCGCGCCTGGCGTCGCAGGCGCCGGTGGACCTGGGCGCGCTGTGGGCACACCTGCAGCAAGCCTGGCTGGCCTATGCCGTGGCCGTCGAAGGCGTGTGCGACCCTGCCACGCTACAAGCCCTGCGTGCGCGCTGGGACGCCGCCGATGCGCAAGGCCCGCTAGCGCGCGTGGCCGCCAACCAAGCGATTGCCGACTACCAAGCCGCGCTGACCCAAGCCCCGGCGTCCTGGGTGGCTGGCACCATGGGTTTTCGCGCAGTGGCCCCGCTAGGATGAACCGATGAGTACTGTCCAAGAACCGATTGCGCTGTGGCGCCAGTTGCAAGCCACTGCGGCCGTGATCGGCGCCGTGCGCAACGGCAGCTCGGGCACTGCGGCGGTGGAAGCCGTCTCCGCGCCGCTGCGCCCGGGCGTGCAGGCGCTGGCCTTTCATGTCTGGCGCAACCTGGGCCGCGCCCAGGCCTTGCGCAGCCGCCTGGTCAGCCGCATGCCCGCGCCTGCCACCGACGCGCTTTTGTGCGTCGCCCTGGCCCTGGCCTGGAACGAAGACACCGCACCCTACGACGCCTTCACCCTGGTCAACC
Organism: Burkholderiales bacterium; assembly: GCA_947448105.1. Lineage (GTDB taxonomy): Bacteria > Pseudomonadota > Gammaproteobacteria > Burkholderiales > Burkholderiaceae_C > Allorhodoferax. The sequence continues at coordinate 6,981 of CANFNE010000078.1, read as the reverse complement.
AGGCGGTCGAGGCCCTCAAGCGCAATTTTTCCACCGCGCCCCACGCCAATTTTGTCAACGCCTGCCTGCGCCGCTTTTTGCGCGAGCGCGTGGCGCTGGTGGCGGCCACCGACCGTGACCCGCAGGCGCTGTGGAACCACCCGCGCTGGTGGATCGAGCGCCTGCAGCGCGAGCATCCCCAGCACTGGCAGGCGATTTTGACGCTGGCCAACACCCACCCGCCCATGACGCTGCGCGTCAATGTGCGGCAAAACAGCCCCGCCGACTATCTGGCGCAGTTGCACGCCGCAGGCATTGCGGCGCGCGCAGGCGACGCTGCCGCGATTTATCTCGACCAAGCGGTGCCGGTCACGCAGTTGCCCGGCTTTGCCCAAGGTGCGGTGTCGGTGCAAGACGCTGCCGCCCAGGTGGCAGCGCCCCTGTTGCTGCAAGGCCTGGGGCACCAGCCTCGCGTGTTGGACGCCTGCGCCGCGCCTGGCGGCAAGACCGCGCACCTGCTGGAAGCCGCTGACGCGCAGGTGCTGGCAGTTGAGATGGATGCCAAGCGCATGCAGCGCGTGGGCCTTAGCCTGGAACGCCTGGGCCTCAAAGCCGACTTGCGCACCGCAGACGCTGCCTGCCCCCAAGACTGGTGGGACGGCCTGCCCTTTGACGGCATCTTGCTCGATGCCCCCTGCACCGCCTCGGGCATCGTGCGCCGCCACCCCGATGTGCGCTGGTTGCGCCGCGAGACCGATATTGCGCAACTCGCGCAGTTACAAGAGCGCCTGCTGGAGGCGCTCTGGCCCTTGCTGCGACCGGGTGGGCGCCTGGTGTATTGCACCTGTTCGGTGTTTGTGTCCGAAGGCGCGCAGCAAATCCAGCGCTTTGTAGAGCGCCATAGCGACGCCCAACACTTGCCCTCGCCCGGCCACCTGCTGCCCGGTGCGGGCCAAAGTGCGCACAAGGTGGGAGACAATCCGCCCCATGACCACGACGGTTTCTTCTATGCCTTGCTGGAAAAGCGCGATGCTTGAACGCCTGCTGCGCAGCCTGCGCCTGGCCTTTTGGCTGCTGGCCATGCCGCTGGCGCAGGCGCAAAATGCGGCGGACTTGCAGCAGTTGCGCGCAGACCGCGTGGGGGGTGATGTACTGGTTTCGGCCAGTGTCGTGTTTGAGTTGCCCGCGGTGGTGGAGGACGCGCTGCTCAAAGGCATTCCCCTGTTTTTCATGCTCGAGGCCGACTTGCTGCAAGAGCGCTGGTACTGGTCGGATAAGCGGGTCGCCGGTGTGCAGCGCCAGTTGCGCGTGGCCTACCAGCCGCTGACACGGCGCTGGCGCGTGAACGCCACCGCCGCACCGGGCGGAGACAGCTCGCAAGGCCTGGCGCTGAGCCAGAACTTTGACACCCTGGCCGAAGCGTTGGCCACGGTCAAGCAAATCTCCCGCTGGAAATTGGCCGAGCTGGGCGAATCCGAGGCCAGCGCCAAGTACCGTGTGGAGTTTCGTTTCCGGCTTGACCTGGGCCAGTTACCGCGCCCTTTTCAGATCGGCGCGATTGGCCAGTCGGAGTGGGATATCCAGGCCAGTGGCCGCGCGCCTTTGCGCTCCGAGGCTGGCAAATGAGCAGCGACCGCCTGGCCGCGACCCCGGCCTCTGCCGCAGCTAGAGGGGCGGGTACAGACGCCGGCAGCGGGCGCAGCCTGCGCCGCGCCATTGCTGTGGGCGCCGCACTGATGGTGGTGATTGGCCTGGTGCTGCTTTACCTGCTGACCCAGGCCACCAACAACCGCGAAATGTACGAGCAGAACTACGCGCGCCTGTTCACCCTGAATGTGGTGGTGGCGGGGTCGCTGTTGCTGGCCATTGTCTGGGTGGGGGTGCGCCTGTACCAGAGGGTGCGCCAAGGCCGCTTTGGCAGCCGTTTGCTGGTCAAGATTGCCACTATTTTTGCGCTGGTCGGTGTGGCGCCAGGCCTCTTGATTTATGTGGTGTCCTACCAATTTGTGTCGCGCTCGATTGAGACCTGGTTTGACGTCAAGGTCGAAGGCGCGCTCGAAGCCGGCCTGAACCTGGGTCGGGTCACGCTGGACACCTTGTCCAACGACCTGGCCAGCAAGGCGCGCGTTGCATCAGGCCAGTTGGCTGATACCACGGAGGCCGTACCTGACCTGGTGCTCGCGCGCGTGGTGGAACAACTCGGCGCCACCGAGGCCACGGTCTGGAGTTCGGGCGGCAAGCTCTTGGCCAGCGTGGGCCCGATTGGCTTTCAGCTCAGCCCGGACAAGCCCAGCGGCAGCCAGCTCCGCACCGCGCGCGCTGAGCGTTCGTTGGCCTGGGTCGAGGGCCTGGAAGAGGGCGGTCCCGGTAAGTTAGGCACACCGCGCATCAAAGCCTTGGTGCCCATTGCCAGCGCCAGCGTGGGACTGGCCACCGAGCAACGCTTTTTGCTGGTGCAGCGGGCCTTGCCGGCCAACTTCGTGGCCAACGCACTGGCCGTGGAAAGCGCCAACCGCGAATACCAGGAACGCGCGCTGGCGCGCGAAGGCCTCAAGCGCATGTACATCGGCACTCTGACGTTGAGCCTGTTTCTGGCCGTATTTGGCGCCATATTGCTGGCCGTCATTTTGGGCAACCAGATTGCGCGGCCCTTGCTGGTGCTCACCGAAGGCGTGAGCCAGGTGGCCGCCGGTGACCTGACGCCCAAGCTGGCGATGCAGGGAAATGACGAACTCGGCGGCCTGACCCGCGCGTTTGCGTCCATGACCCAGCAGCTCGCTGACGCCCGCGGCACGGTGCAGCGCAGCATGGCGCAGGTCGATTCGGCGCGCGCCCATTTGCAAACGATTTTGGACAACCTGACCTCGGGTGTCTTGGTGCTCAATGCCGACGGCAGCGTGCGCTCGGCCAATCCGGGCGCGGCACGCATTTTGAAGTTGCCGCTGGAGAGTTTTCGCGGAGCGACCTTGCGCCAGTTGGACGGCCTGGAGACTTTTGCCGTCGGCGTGCAACAGCAGTTTGCCGAATTTTTGAGTCGGCGCCTGGAGCAACCCAACGACCATTGGCAGCAGTCGTTTGAGCTCGGTGCACCCAGCGAAAGCATGGCCAGCGGCGCGGACCGGCCGCAGACGCTGATTGCACGCGGCGCCATCCTGCCCGACCGCAGCCGCCTGTTGGTGTTTGACGATATCTCGGACATCGTCTCGGCCCAGCGCGCCCAGGCCTGGGGCGAGGTGGCCCGCCGTCTGGCCCACGAGATCAAAAACCCGCTCACGCCCATTCAACTCTCAGCCGAACGCCTGGAGATGAAACTCAGCGGCAAACTGCTGCCGCCCGAGCAGGCGGTGCTGACCAAGTCGGTCAAAACCATCGTCGAGCAGGTCGACGCCATGAAACGCCTGGTCAACGATTTTCGCGACTACGCCCGCCTGCCCGCCGCTGTGCTTGAGCCGGTGGACCTCAATGCGCTGGTGGCCGACGTCATGCATTTGTACGAAGCCACGCCCGTACCCATCCATCTGGAACTCGACGGGCAGATTCCCCGGGTGCTGGGCGACGCCGAGCAGCTGCGCCAGGTGCTGCACAACCTGCTGCAAAACGCGCAAGATGCAACAGAGCACGCGCGCGCAGCCGTACCCGCACCGATGTCGCTGGGCGCCGATACCAGCATCGTGCTGCGCACCCAGTTGTTGCCCAACTCAGGGCGGGTGCGCCTGTCAGTGCTCGACCACGGCGGCGGCTTTCCTGAGAACATTCTCAAGCGGGCATTTGAGCCCTATGTCACCACCAAACAGCGCGGCACCGGTTTAGGCCTGGCGGTGGTGAAAAAGATCGCGGACGACCACGCGTCGCGCATCGAGATCAGCAACCGGGTGCAGGACGCCCAGGTCTTCGGCGCCCAAGTCTCGCTATCATTGGCGAGCGCAGAAGCAATGCCCCCATTGACAGACGTTTTACCGGACCGCGCATAACCCATGGCAAATATTTTGGTAGTTGACGACGAACACGGCATACGCGATTTGCTGTGGGAAATTCTCAATGACGAGGGCCACACGGTGGAGCTGGCCGAAAACGCCGCGCAAGCCCGCGCCGCCCGTTTGCGCGAGCGCCCGGACCTCGTTCTGCTTGATATCTGGATGCCCGACACCGATGGCGTGACCTTGCTGAAGGAATGGGCTTCTACGGGTGCCCTGACCATGCCGGTGATCATGATGAGCGGCCACGCCACCATCGAAACCGCCGTCGAGGCCACCAAGATTGGTGCCCTGGCTTTTCTGGAAAAACCCGTCACTCTGCAAAAACTGCTCAAGGCCGTGGAGCAAGGCCTGATGCGCAACAGCCTGCCCCTGGTCCCTTCGCCCTCGGGTGCGCAGCCATTGGCCGCAGCGGGCAAGGCGATAGCAGGCGCCGAGCCGTCGGCGCCAGACCTGCTCAGCCCCTTGCAGTCGTTTGACCTGGACCGCCCCTTGCGCGACGCGCGAGACGCCTTTGAGCGTGCCTATTTTGAATACCAACTGGCCAAAGAGTCGGGCTCCATGACCCGTGTGTCTGAGAAAACGGGCCTGGAACGCACCCACCTGTACCGCAAGCTCAAGCAGCTCGGGGTGGATGTCACCCGCGGCAAGCGCGGCAGCTAAAGCGCAGCCCAGGCGCGTGGGCTAGTCGCGGTTGCGCAGCACTGCGCCATCGATCTCTGCGGCGCCTGCGCGCACCAGTTGTGCAATCCAGTCCCCCACCCGCAGCGGCAAAGCTGTGTCGTCCTGGGCTGCGCGGGCCATGCTTGCCAGGTAGGGCGTGGCCAGCGCCCAGTCGGTGAGTGCCGCGACCGTGGTGGTTTGCTGCTCCAGCAGTTTGAACTTGAGCAAGACCTTGGCGGCGTAGTTACGGTGGCGCTCGGGCTGGCGCTCAAAGTAGTCCAGCCGTGCGCGGGCGGTCGTGAGCGCGCCCGCCAGGTCGGCAAAAGGCGCGCCGTGGCCTGGCACCACGCTGATCGGATCCAGGTCGGCAATCAGGTCCAGGGTGGCGCCCACGGCGTCAAACGCGTCCTCGCCTTCGAGTTCGGGAAACACGATGCCAAAACCGTTTTCCCACAAAGCGTCGGCCGAAATCAGCAAGCGCGCTTGCGGCGCAAACAACACGACCGAATGCGGGTCGTGCCCCGGCGCCGCATGTACCTGCCATTCCAACCCGCCCAGACACAGGGTGCTGCCAGGCATCAGCAAATCATCAAAGCCAAAGGGCGGGCAACTTTGGCCGGTGACGTCAAAGGTCAGCTCGGCGGCTGACCAGGGCCGCACCGCGTGCGCGTGGCCTGGGGGGATCAGGGTTTCCAGGTCCGGATAGGCCGCCTGCAATGCGGCGTTGCCGCCGCAGTGGTCGCTGTGCAAATGGGTGTTGAGCAAATGGTCGAGTGGCTGGCCCGCAAGCGCCGAACGCACCAGGGCCACGGTTTGTGCACTGTGGCTGCTGTAGCCGCTGTCCACCAGCGCTGCGTGGTGCGGGTCACTGAGCAAAATATTGTTGGACGACAGCCACCCGCGCTGGAACACCCGTACCGACGCGGGCAGAGATACGGGGAGCAGGGCTTGTTGCATGGTGGGAAATGGCCTAGAACGGGGTCAAAGGGGTGGGTAGAAGCGAGGTGCGTGCGAGTCTATGTCTTGACCGAGGCCAAGGCGTGGGCAATGAATCGCCTGATTTACGCTGCAGTGCAGCAAAACCTAGGGAAAACCCTTATAGTTAAGCCATGAACCGAATTCTCGATCTCTTTTCCATGCTGCTCGATGCCGTGGCAGGCCTGTTGCATTGGGCGCCGGCCCATGGCTACGCAGACGCTGCGGGCGCGCGCTTTGCCAAGGCTGCGCTGGTGCCCATCCGCAGTCTGCGTCCGCGTCACCGTGCGGCGGTGCTGGCGCACTTGCTGGAGCTTTCGCCGGCCGACCGCTATATGCGCTTTGGCTATGCCGCCCAGGACGCGCTGATTGAGCGCTATGTTGATGGCCTGGACTTTGATCGCGACCAGGTTTTTGGTATTTTCAACCGGCGCCTGCGCCTGATTGCGGTCGCGCACCTGGCCTATGCCCAAGACCCCAAGGCCGACCGCTGCGCCGAGTTTGGCGTCTCGGTGCTGCCGGATTGTCGTGGCAAGGGATTTGGCGCCAAGCTGTTTGCCCGGGCCCAGTTGCACGCTCAAAACGACCGCATCTCTTTGCTCTTCATCCACGCCCTGAGCGAAAACAGCGCCATGCTCAAGATTGCACGCAAGGCCGGTGCCACGGTCGAGCGCTTTGGTTCGGAGTCGGACGCTTACTTGCAATTACCTGCGCGCACGCTGCAGTCGCAAATGAACGAGGCGGTGGACGCGCAAATTGCCGATACCGATTACTGCCTGAAAGTGCAGGCGCAGCAGTTCTGGAGCATCCTGGCGGGCATCCAGGAAGTGCGCCAGCAAATTCGCCAGTCGCACGGCGAATCTTCCTCTTAAGCGCTGCGCAGTCGTGCGCTTGGGAAAGCCCGGTGGCGATGGGCTATCCTAGAGGCCTCGCAAAAACGGCATCACTGCCCCACGTCTGTGTCAGACCCCCACCCCGCACATCCCGCACACCCTGCAAAATTGGAAGACAAGCGAACTTTTCTGCAACGCTTGGCAGAATTTATCCACCCCGGCCCCGACTCGGCGGCCGAGCTGATCGAAACCCTGGCCGAGGCCGAGGACAACAAAATCATCGGCGCCCAGTCGCGCGCCATGTTGGAGGGCGTGATCCGCATGGCCGACATGACGGCCGGGGACGTGATGGTGGCAGCCACGCGCATGGACCTGATCAACATCCAGGCCCCCATGGACCAGCTGATGCACACCATCATCGACACGGCGCACTCGCGTTTTCCGGTCTATGAGGGCGAGCGCGAAAACATCATCGGCACGCTGATGGCCAAAGACCTGCTCAAACTGCAGCGCGCCCCCGAACTCAATATCCGTGCCTTGCTGCGCCCGGCCGTTTT